>DATBSV010000333.1:0-3106 GCA_036559685.1 Casimicrobiaceae bacterium | reverse complement strand
TACACGCCCGACAACCACGTCAACTATGCGCACCTGCTGGTGGGCAGCGAAGGCACGCTCGCGTGGACGAAGGCGATCACGCTGGCGCTCGCGCCGCTTCCCGCGCATCGGACGCTGGGCGTGGTCAGCTTCCCGTCGCTTCGCCGCGCGATGGAGTGCGCGCAGGACATCGTGACGCTCGGCCCGTCCGCCGTCGAGCTCGTCGACCGCACGATGATCGGCCTCGCGCGCGAGAACCCGGCGTTCCGCTCCGTCATCGACGCGGCGCTGGTCGGCGAGCCCGACGCGATCCTGCTCACCGAGTTCACCGGCGAAACGCCCGACGAGCCGCGCCGCCGCCTCGAGAGCCTCGTCGAGCTGATGGGTGACCTCGGGCTGCCGGCGAGCGTAGTGCGCATGACGGATGCCGCCGCGCAAAAAGCGTTGTGGGAGGTTCGCAAGGCCGGCCTCAACATCATGATGAGCATGAAGGGCGACGGGAAGCCCGTGTCCTTCATCGAGGACTGCGCGGTGCCGCTGCCGCACCTCGCCGACTACGTCGACCGGTTGACGCGCGTGTTCGAGAAGCACGGGACGCGCGGGACGTGGTACGCGCATGCGTCGGTCGGCACGCTGCACGTGCGGCCGGTGCTCGACATGCGCCGCGACGGCGCGGCGAAGATGCGCGCGATCGCCGAGGAAGCCTCCGCGATCGTGCGCGAATACAAGGGCGCGTACTCGGGCGAGCACGGCGACGGGCTCGTGCGCAGCGAATGGGTCGCGTGGCAGTTCGGGCCGCGGCTGACGCGCGCCTTCGAGGAGGTCAAGGCGCTGTTCGATCCGCAGGGTCTGATGAACCCCGGCAAGATCGTGCGTCCGCCCAGGATGGACGACACGTCTCTGTTCCGGTTCCCGCCGGGCTACGCGACGATGGCGGTCGACACCGCGCTCGATTGGAAGGCCTGGGACGTGCAGGCCGACGATCCCGCACGCGGGCTCGCGAAGGCCGTCGAGATGTGCAACAACAACGGCCACTGCCGCAAGTTCGACGCCGGCACGATGTGCCCGAGCTTCCGCGCGACGCGCGACGAGCAGCACCTGACGCGCGGCCGCGCGAACACTATGCGCCTCGCGCTGTCGGGCCACTACGGTGCCGACCTCGCGTCACCCGAGGTGCGCGACGCGCTCGAGCTGTGCGTGAGCTGCAAGGGGTGCCGGCGCGACTGCCCGACCGGCGTCGACATGGCGCGGATGAAGATCGAGTTCCGCCACCATTGGCAGCGCACTCACGGGCTGACGCGGCGCGAGCGCCTGTTCGCGACGCTGCCGCGCTGGGCGTCGCGTTCGCGCTTGCTCAGCGGCCTGCGCGAAGCGATCCCCGGCGCGCGCTGGCTGGGCGAGAAGGCCCTCGGGATCACGGCGCAGCGGTCGTTGCCGCGCGCCGCGCGCGCGAGCTTCCTGTCAACGCCCGGCCTGAGCGACGACGAGCGTCCCGAGGTGATCCTGCTGGTCGACACGTTCAACAATCATTTCGAGCCCGAGAACGCGCACGCGGCGCTGAAGGTGCTGCGCGCGGCGGGGCGCCGCGTCGCGATCGCGCGCGCGTCCGGGGACGCCCGCCCACTGTGCTGCGGGCGCACACTCATGACCGCGGGACTCGTCGACGAGGCGAAGCGCGAGGCGAAGCGCGTGGTCGACGCGCTGGCGCCTCACGTCGCGAACGGCGCAACCGTCGTCGGCATCGAGCCCTCGTGCCTCCTGTCGATGCGCGACGAGTTCCTCGCGCTCGGGCTGGGCCCCGACGTCGCGGCGCTCGCGGAGCGCGCGATGCTCGTTCCCGAGTACCTGATGCGCGAGCACGCGGCGGGCCGGTTATCACTCCCGCTTCGCCGACTGCCGCAGACGCGCGCGATCGTGCACGGCCACTGCCACCAGAAGGCGTTCGACGCGTTCACGCCGACCCTTGGGATGCTTCGGCTCATCCCCGACCTCGTCGTCGAAGCGGTCGAGTCGTCGTGCTGCGGCATGGCTGGCAGCTTCGGCTACGAGGCCGAGCACCACGCCGTGTCGATGAAGATGGCCGAGCTGTCTCTGCTGCCGGCGGTCCGGGCCGCCGCCCCCGATACGCTGGTCGTCGCCGACGGCCTGAGCTGCCGGCACCAGATCGCCGACGGAGCCCATCGAACGGCCGTTCACGCCGTCCGCGTCCTCGCCGACGCCCTGGGCCCGGAACGCTGATCGGAGCCCGAAGAAGGGGTTGAACCGGGGGAATTCGTCCCCACACTCTCAATGTTGTCTTTCAATTCCGCGTGTTACGCATGCCCGGCATCGACACCTCCAACGACGAGCTCCCCGGCTTCGACCGGGTGACCGATCCTTCCGCCGCCGACCCGGCGCCCGACCTGGCCGAGATCCTTCGCAAGGCCGAGACCGAGGTGGCGGACCTGAAGGACGCCTGGCTCCGCGCCAAGGCGGAGACCGAGAACGTTCGCCGCCAGGGCCAGGCGGACGTGGCCCGCGCGCACAAGTACGCGGTCGACCGGTTCGCCTCGGACCTCCTGCCGGTGCGCGACGCGCTCGAGCAGACGCTCGCGACCGAGAACGCGACGATCGAGCAGTTGCGCGAAGGCGTCGAGCTGACGCTCAAGACGCTGACCTCGGCGTTCGACAAGCAGTCGATCACGGTGATCGACCCGATCGGCGAGAAGTTCGATCCCAACCGCCACCAGGCGATGACGATGGTCCCGTCGTCGAAGCCGGCGCAAACGGTCGTGCAGGTCTTCCAGTACGGCTACCTGCTGAACGACCGCGTACTGCGCCCCGCGCTCGTCGCCGTGTCGAGCGGCCCCGGCGACGCGGCTTGATTCGACGGCAAGAAAACCCCACTTTCGCCTCAAGCAAACTCTTTAAAGCATCGGAGCATTCCCCATGGCCAAAATCATCGGCATCGACCTCGGGACGACCAACAGCTGCGTCGCCATCGTCGAGGGCGGGCAGCCCAAGGTGATCGAGAACTCGGAAGGCGCGCGCACGACGCCGTCGGTCGTCGCGTACGCGGACGACGGCGAGATCCTCGTCGGCGCGCCGGCGAAGCGCCAGGCGGTCACCAACGCGCGCAACACGATCT
>DATBSV010000332.1:0-3422 GCA_036559685.1 Casimicrobiaceae bacterium | reverse complement strand
GTTGACGAGCTCGAAGGGGTCATCCATTCGCACGGCTGGTCGTCCGAAGGTATCGCGATGCGCGAGCTCGCGCCCGCGACGGACAGCCTCAACCCCGAAGAGCGCTACACGATGTTCCATCCGTCCGAGGTCGAGCTCTCGGAGGCGACCAAGACGATCCTCGGGGACGTCGAGCGACTCCGGCCGCACCGGATCGTGTTCGACTCGCTCTCCGAGATGCGGCTGCTGGCCGGCAACGCGCTGCGCTACCGCCGCCAGATCCTCGCGCTCAAGCAATACTTCACCGGCAAGCGCTCGACCGTGCTGATGCTCGACGACTGCACGTCGTCCGAGCACGACATGCAGGTGCACAGCCTCGCGCACGGCGTCGTCCATCTCGAGCAGGTCTTTCCCGAGTACGGCGTCGAGCGCCGGCGAGTGCGCGTGATCAAGTACCGCGGAAAGACCTTCCGGGGCGGCAACCACGACTACGTGATACGCCACGGCGGTCTCCAGGTGTACCCCCGCCTGGTCGCGTCCGAGCACCGCGGGCACCCGGACCGCACCCGCATGCCGACCGGCGTCGGTGCGCTCGATGCGCTGATGGGCGGCGGCATCGAGCGCAGCACCAGCACGCTGATCGTCGGGGCTCCCGGCACCGGCAAGTCGTCGCTCGCGGCACAGTTCGCGGCGTGCACCGCGGAGCGCGGCGAAGGCGCGGCGATGTTCATCTTCGACGAGAGCGTCGAAACGCTGCTCTCGCGCTCGGACAGCCTCGGCATCTCGCTGCGGCAGGCGTACGAGCGCGGCACCGTGACGATCCAGCCCATCGATCCGGCCGAGCTCACGCCCGGCCAGCTGGTCGCCTTGATCCGGGCGGAGGTGGAGCGGCGAGGCGTACGAACCGTCGTGATCGACAGCCTGAACGGCTACCTGAACGCGATGCCCGAGGAGCGCTTCCTCACCGTCCAGCTCCACGAGTTGCTCGCGTACCTCGGGCAGCGCGGCGTCGCGACGTTGCTCGTGTCGGCGCATGCCGGCCTGGTCGGCGGGGCGATGCAATCGCCGATCGAGGCGAGCTATCTTGTCGACGCCGTGATCCTGCTTCGCTACTTCGAGGCACGCGGCGAGATCCGGCAGGCGATCTCGGTGGTGAAGAAGCGCGGCGGCGCGCACGAGCGCACGATCCGCGAGTTCCGTCTGGACAGCGGCATCCACATCGGCGAGCCGCTGCGCGAGTTCCGCGGCGTGCTGACCGGCGTCCCGACCTACGAAGGCAAGGCGGAGACGCTGATGCCGAAGCCCCCCACGTGAGCGACGCGCGCGACGAGCGGCACCAGACGCGCGTGCTGATCCTCGCCCCGGGCGGGAAGGACGCGGCGCTCGCGCGCACGGTTCTGGCAAACGCCAACGTCGAGTGCGAGGTGGTCTCCGACATCGTGGCGCTGGTGCGCGGGATCGCCGAGGGCGTCGGCGCCGTGCTGGTCACCGAGGAGGCGATCGCCGAGGGCTCGGGCAACCTGCTCGCGCTCGAGATCGTCCGCCAGCCGCCGTGGTCGGACCTGCCGATCCTCGTCATGACCCACCAGGGCGCCGACTCGCCCGTCGCCGTGCAGGCGCTGCAGAGCCTCGGCAACGTGACGCTGCTGGAACGCCCCATACGCGTGTCGGCGCTGGTGAGCGCCGTGCGCTCGGCGCTCCGCGCACGCCACCGGCAGCACCAGACGCGCCAGTACCTGCAGGAGCGCGAGCGCACGGCCGCCCAGCTCCGCGACGCCGACCGGCGCAAGGACGAGTTCCTCGCCACGCTCGCGCACGAGCTGCGCAACCCGCTCTCGCCGATCAGCAACGCGCTCGAGATCCTGCGCCTGTCCGGCAACGCGGACCCGGGCGCGCAGCCGGTGCTCGAGATGATGGAGCGGCAGGTCAACCACCTCGTGCGCCTCGTCGACGACCTGCTCGACGTGTCGCGCGTCACGCTCGGCAAGATGGTGCTGCGGCGCGCGCCGATCGCGATCGGCGACGTGCTCGAGAGCGCGATCGAGTCGAGCCGGCCGCTGATCGCGTCCCGGCGACACCGGCTCACGACGACGATTCCCGACGAGCCGCTGGTCGTCGACGGCGACGCCGTGCGGCTCGCGCAGGTGTTCGCGAACCTGCTCAACAACGCCGCGAAGTACACCAACGAGCAGGGCGAGATCGCCGTGACGGTGCGCCGCGAGGGCAAGGACGTCGTCGTCGCCGTGCGCGACAACGGCCTCGGGATTCCCGGAGAGATGCTCGGCCGCGTGTTCGAGATCTTCGCGCAGGTCGACGGATTGCAGGGACGCGCGGGCGGCGGCCTCGGCATCGGGCTCACGCTGGTGCGCAGCCTGGTGGCCATGCACGGAGGCAGCGTCGCCGTCGTCAGCGAGGGCCGCGGCAAGGGCAGCGAGTTCGTCGTGCGCCTGCCGCTGTCGGTCGCTTCCGAGCCGCGCTCGATCGCACCGCGCTACGCGCCCGCCGGCGGTGCCGCGACGCACCGTGTTCTCGTGGTCGACGACAACGTCGACGCGGCCGAGAGCCTCGGCATGGTGCTCGACCTGCTCGGCGCCGAGGTGCGCGTCGTCAACAGCGGCCCCGACGCGCTGGCGATGATGGCGTCGTACGGGCCGACGGTCGTCGTGCTCGACATCGGCATGCCGGCGATGGACGGCTACGAGGTCGCCCGCCGCATCCGGTCCGACCGTCGCTACGACGACGTGACGCTGATCGCGATGACCGGCTGGGGCCAGGACGAGGATCGCCGGCGCACGCGCGCGGAGGGCTTCGACCACCACCTGATCAAGCCGCCCGACATCGTCGCGTTGCAGACGGTGCTCGCGTCGATCGGCAGCGGCAAGCGCCGCGCGCGCGTCGCCGCAATGTCCTCGTCGGGCGCGTGAAACGAAACGGGGCGCTCGCGCGCCCCGTCTCTTTTCCGTCGCGATTCGCCGCTAGCGCTTGGTCTGCGTCGGCGAGTGCGCCATCTGCTTCTCGGGCTTCGACGACACGGCCGGTCCGCTCGGCGTGGCGCTCGGACCCATTTGCGGCGGCGGCACCTGCTTGCCCTTCGCCTTCATCTCGGCGTAATAGCGCGCCGCTACGCGATCCTCGGTGCGGGCCTGCATCTGCTTGGTGGCTTCGGCCGCCACGGCGTCCTTCGCCTTCTTTTCCTCGGCGGCAGCCTTCTGCGCGTCGGTGAGCGGCGGCGCCGGCGGCAGCTTCGCCACCGCCACGCCGAAGCACGCCAGCACGAGCGCCGCGCCGATGAGCCCGCGGATCGTCGTCATCGTTCCCCTCCTCGTTGCTTTCCCCCAAGCATCACGGCGTCCTCAGCGCTGCTGGTACTCGTTCTGCGCGAGGTTGCGCGTGCGGATCGCGGTCTCCCACTGCTGCTCGTTGCCGTTGAACGGCGCGTTCGC
>DATBSV010000331.1:0-2370 GCA_036559685.1 Casimicrobiaceae bacterium | reverse complement strand
CAGCATCACGCGCAGCTCGCGGTGCGCGCTCGCGCCGAGGCGATCCCAGGGGACGCTCTCGACCCGCCTGGATCGCTCGCCGTTCGCGCGCCAGATCACCGCCGCGTAGCGCGGCTGCGTGACCGAGCCCTCGCCCAGCACCCCTTCCACGGCGCGCCCGTCGCGCGCGAGCGCAGTCAGCGTCGCATCGGATCGCACGACGATGCCCGCGAGCGCGCCGTCCAGCGTGCGCCACGCGCGCAGCCCGAGTGCGACGACCAGCAGCGCGAGCGACGCGATCATCAGCGGATCGAGCGGAAGCGCCATGACGAGCACCAGCGTCGCGACGTGCGACCCCAGGACGAACGCGCGCGCGGCGCGCGACGGAGCGAAGTCGAATCGACGCGTGGCGAGGCGGCGCATGCCGCATCGAACCACGGCAGTACGCTCGCGCGCCTTAGGCCAAACGGCCTACCCGGAGAGCGTCAGCCCGGCGTCGGTCCCGCGCCGCGCCTTGCCGCATGCTTCGCGAGCTTGAGCCAAGTCTCGACGACGGTGTCCGGGTTGAGCGACATGCTCTCGATGTTGCGGTCGACCAGCCACTCGGCCAGGTCGGGGTGGTCCGAAGGCCCTTGCCCGCAGATGCCGACGTAGCGCTTCTTGCGCTGGCACGCCTCGATCGCCATCGCGAGCATCGCCTTGACCGCGTCGTCGCGCTCGTCGAACGTCGCCGCGATCGGGCCGCCGGCATCGCGGTCGACGCCGAGCGTCAGCTGCGTCATGTCGTTGCTGCCGATCGAGAAGCCGTCGAAGTGCTCGAGGAACCGGTCGGCGAGGATCGCGTTGCTCGGGATCTCGCACATCATGATCACGCGCAGCCCGTTGTCGCCGCGCTTGAGCCCGTTCTTCGCCAGGAGCTCGATCACGCCCTTCGCCTCGTCGATCGTGCGCACGAACGGGATCATCAGCTCGACGTTGGTGAGCCCCATGTCATCGCGCACGCGCTTCATCGCGCGGCACTCGAGCGCGAAGCAGTCGTAGAACGCGTCGGCGAGGTAGCGCGACGCGCCGCGGAACCCGAGCATCGGGTTCTCCTCGTGCGGCTCGTAGCGCTTGCCGCCGACGAGGTTGCTGTATTCGTTCGACTTGAAGTCCGACAGCCGCACGATCACCTTCTTCGGCCAGAACGCGGCGGCGATCGTGGCGACGCCCTCGGCGATCTTCGCGACGTAGTACTCGACCGGATCGCCGTACGCGTCGATGCGCGTCGCGATGTCCGCCTTGAGGTCGGCAGGCAGGCTCGCGTACTCGATCAGCGCCTTCGGGTGCACGCCGACGTTCTTGCTGATGATGAACTCGAGCCGCGCGAGCCCCACGCCCTCGTTCGGCAACCGCTGGAACGAGAACGCGAGCTCGGGATTGCCCACGTTCATCATGATCTTGGTCGGGCACGGCGGCATGCGGTCGAGCGTGACGTCGACGATCTCGATGTCGAGCATGCCCTCGTACACGTGCCCGGTGTCGCCCTCGGCGCACGACACGGTGACGCTGTCGCCCTCGCCCAGCATGCGCGTCGCATCGCCGCAGCCGACCACCGCCGGGATGCCGAGCTCGCGTGCGATGATCGCCGCGTGGCACGTGCGCCCGCCGCGGTTGGTGACGATCGCGGCGGCGCGCTTCATGACCGGCTCCCAGTCGGGGTCGGTCATGTCGGTGACCAGCACGTCGCCGGCCTTCACGCGGTCCATTTCGGCGGCCGATTTCACCAACCGGACGTTGCCCTGCCCGATCTTCTGGCCGATCGCGCGGCCCGAGGCGAGCACCTTCGACGTCGACGCGAGACGGTAGCGCTTGAGCTCGGTCGCGCTCTCGCGCGAGCGCACGGTCTCGGGGCGCGCCTGCAGCACGTAGAGCTTGCCGTCGACGCCGTCGCGTCCCCATTCGACGTCCATCGGACGCGCGTAGTGCTTCTCGATGGCGATCGCGATGCGCGCGAGCTCGGTCACCTCGTCGTCGGTGATCGAGAAGCGCCGGCGCTCGTGCTCGGGCACCGGCAGCGTGGCGGTCGACTTGCCGGGCGAGTGAGCGTCGGCGAAGGTCATCTTGATCGCCTTCGCCCCCAGCGACTTGCGCAGGATCGCCGGGCGCCCGGCCGCGACGTTGGGCTTCCAGACATAGAACTCGTCCGGGTTGACCGCGCCCTGCACGATCGTCTCGCCGAGCCCGTACGACGCGGTGATGAACACGACTTGGTCGAAGCCGGACTCGGTGTCGAGCGTGAACAGGACGCCCGAGGCTCCCTGGTCGCTGCGGACCATGCGCTGCACGCCGGCCGAGAGCGCGACGTCGGCGTGCGCGTAGCCCTGGTGCACGCGGTAGGCGATCGCGCGG
>DATBSV010000330.1:0-1565 GCA_036559685.1 Casimicrobiaceae bacterium | reverse complement strand
GTCGTCGCGGAAGCGACGGGGCGGCCCGCCGGCACGACGCGCGCCGTCGGCTCGATCCGCGATCGGATGCTCTAGCTGCCGCCGCGTCCGGACCTGGCAGCGTTCGAGTACGGGTCGACCTGGTAGGTCTCTACCTTCGAGTCCCGCTCGCGCGTGATGTTGGTGCCGGTCTTGATCTCGCCGCGCTCGCTCGCCTTCAGCTCCTCGCGCGGGAGCGCGGCGCAGGCGGCGACGCCGAGGCCGGCGACGAGAACGAGGACGAGTCGGGGGATCGAGGTCATGGCGGCCTTTCGCAAAAGCCGCGATGGTACTCGAAATCGCCCCCGTTCCGGTCCCTACGCCGGGCCGCCGATCGCGATCTATTCGTTTCCGCGCTTGTAGTTGCCGGTCGCGCGCGCCATCTCGCGCTGGCGAGCCGTGTCGTCGGCACCTTCGACACGCGCGAGGAACCACCGCGCGGCGTCGCCGCGCAATACGGTGACCGTCCTGCCGCCTCGGGTGATGGCCACCTCGCCCGACGCGCGGGTATGAAAAGCGAACGGCTCCGGGGCGCTCACCGGATCGTGAGCGAAAGCCCACGCACCGGCAGCTCGCCGTAATCGCTGGTCCAGGTCTCGCCGCTTCCGACCGGCCACGCGTCGGTGAGCGTTCCGGTCGTCACGATCTCGCCGGCCGCGAGCGCGGGGAAACGCGGCTGCGACGCGAGCAGGTCGCGCAGGTGCGCGAGCGCGTGCGCGGGGCCGTCGAGCACGTTCGCGCCGACGCCGTTGTCGACGATCGCGCCGTCGCGGCGCAGCGTCGCGCGGAACGTCGGCAGGACGGCGGCAAGCGCGTCACGCATGTCCGGCTCGACCGGCGTCGGCGGTCCGACGACCAGCCGCCCGTGCAACCCGAACGCCGCCGTGCAATCGGGCACCTTGAACTTCCACCCCGGGAACACCGAATGCACGATCTCGAACGCCGGTGCGATCCACGCGATCGCGTCGAGCATCGCGCGCGCGCCGCCGTCCTTCGGCAACGGCGCGGCGAGCCCGAACACGACCTCGGGCTCGATGCGCGGCTCGTGCAGGCCCGTGACGTCGAGCGTCGCCGCGCCGCCCGGCGCGTGAACGACCGTGCGATCCCACACCATCGACCACATCGGGCGGTCCACGCCGTAGCGCGGCCAGATCGTGCGGTTGGTGAAGCCGATCTTGCGCCCGACCGCGCGCCAGCCCTGCGCGACGCGGCACGCGTGCAGGTCCGCGAGGGTTTCGTACGCGCGCTCGACGTCGAACTGCGGGTCGGCGTCGGTGATCGGCGCAAGCCGCGCGCCGCCGTCGGCGGCCGCGAGCAACCGCTCGACCAGGCTCTCCTGGTTCGCCACGTCGCGCGCGCTCATCGTTTCGACGGGAACAGCACCGCGACGACGACCCACAGGACCGTCGCCGAGACCATGCCGAGGAACGCGGCGACGAGCGCCATCGGCGTCCCGGTCAGGCCGAGCGAGGTGGCGGCAGCCCAGCCGACCACCGCGCCGGCGCCGGCGCACACGATGATGAGAAGGATGTAGAGGACGACCGACA
>DATBSV010000329.1:0-6618 GCA_036559685.1 Casimicrobiaceae bacterium | reverse complement strand
CCTCAACGCGCTCTACCTCGAGCTGCAGGACCTGTCGTTCAAGCAGCTCCACCAGATGCGCTACCGGATCCTCGCGGCCGCGATCAAGGCGGCGCGCGGCAACCGCCGCGAGGTGATGAACCGCCTGATCGAGTCGATCCGGCAGGGCCTCGAGAAGACCGGCATCGAGGCGACGGTCACCGGCCGCGAGAAGACGATCTACTCGGTCTACAAGAAGATGCGCGAGAAGCGCTACACGTTCTCGCAGGTGTTCGACATCTACGGCGTGCGCGTGCTGGTCGCCGACAAGGCGCGTTGCTACGAGGCGATGGGCGTGCTGCACGAGCTGCACAAGCCGATCCCGGGCAAGTTCAAGGACTACGTCGCGATCCCGAAGGCGAACGGCTACCAGTCGCTGCACACCACGCTCTTCGGGCCGTTCGGCACGCCGCTGGAGGCGCAGATCCGCACGCACGACATGCACCGCGTCGCCGAGGCCGGCGTCGCGGCGCACTGGCTCTACAAGTCGGGCGGCGCGCTCGACCTCGCGGAAGCGCAGCGCGAGACGACCAAGTGGCTGCAGAGCCTGCTCGAGATCCAGAGCGAGTCGCGCGACAGCAAGGAGTTCCTCGAGCACGTCAAGGGCGACCTGTTCCCCGAGGAGATCTACGTCTTCACGCCCAAGGGCAAGATCATGGCGCTGCCGCGCGGCGCCACCGCGGTCGACTTCGCCTACGGCGTGCACACCGACATCGGGCACCACTGCGTCGCCGCGCGCATCAACTACGAGCTCCTGCCGCTGCGCACCGAGCTCAAGAACGGCGACCACGTCGAGATCATGACGGCGCCGACCGCGCGCCCCAACCCGTCGTGGCTCGCGTTCGTCGCGACCGGCAAGGCGCGCTCGCGCATCCGCCATTTCCTGAAGGGGTTGCAGCAGAAGGAATCGGCGGCGCTCGGTGAGCGGCTGCTCGCGCAGGCGCTGACGACGCTCAAGGTCGACCCCGAGTCGGTCGGCTGGGACCGCTGGGAGGCGCTGGCCAAGGAGTACGGCGCCAAGAGCCAGCTCGACATCCTCGTCGACGTCGGCCTCGGCCGGCGGCTCTCGTTCGTCGTCGCGCAGGCGCTCACGCGCGTCGGCGCGAAGGGCGAGGCCGAGTCGACGCCCGCCCCGGCCAAGGGCGCGGCGCTCACGCTGCGCGGCGTCGAAGGCGTCGCGATCATGTACGCGAAGTGCTGCCGCCCGATTCCCGGGGACTCGGTCGTCGCTCAGTTCCGCAAGGGCCAGGGCCTCACCGTGCACGTGCGCGACTGCCCGTCGCTCAAGCGCCAGCGCGTCGACCAGGGCGAGGTCGTCGACGTCGAATGGTCGCCCGACGTGCAGGGCGTCTTCGATGCGGGCGTGCGGCTCGTCGTGTCCGATCGCCGCGGCCTGCTGGCCGACCTCGCGACCGCGATCGCCGACGCGGATGCGAACATCGACACCGTGTCGATGGAACGCCCCGACGGCGGAGACGTGATCGCGATGTTCTTCGGCGTGCAGGTGCGCGGCCGCAGTCACCTCGCGCAAGTCATGCGCGCGGTGCGACGCGTGCCCGACGTCAAGCGCCTGGGCCGGGCGCGGACGTAGGCAGCGCTTCAGCCAGCTTCGCCTCCGTCACGTCGCGCCGGCGGCGCGTACCAGCGCGCGGGCGGGACGACCTTGGCGGCTGCCGGGTCCACCATGTAGTGCGGCGACATGATCTGCACGCCCTGCGCATTGAACGCGTCCTGGATCGCCGCGTTCAGCGACGAGACGACCCTGGCGCGTTCGAACGGGTCGGTCGGCGAAGCCTGGCACACCAGGCGGTACTGGACGTAGAAGTCGTCGAGCGCGGTCTGGAAAACGTACGGCGGCGGATCGGTGAGCACGCCTTCGGTCCCGCGCGCGGCCTCGAGCAACAGCGCGTGAACCTGGCGCCACGGCGTGTCGTAGCCGATGCTCACCTTGGCGGCGAGCATGAAGCCCGGGCCCGGCAGGACCCGCGAATAGTTGGTCGTCACGCTCGCCAGCACCTGCGAGTTCGGCACCGTGAGCTCTTCTCCTAGGCCGGTGCGAATCGTCGACGTGAACATCCCGATGCGCGTCATCGTCCCTTCGCGGTCGCCGATGCGCACGTACTCGCCCGTGCGGAAGGTGCGCGTGTACATCAGGATGAAGCCGCTCGCCGCCTGCCCGACGATGCCCGACGCGCCGACCGACACCATGATGCCGAGCAGCACCGAGAGCCCCTTGAACGCCTCGGTGTCCGAGCCGGGGATGTACGGATACGCCATCACTGCCGCGAACAGCCAGATCGCGATCGACGCGAGGCGGCGCGTCGGCGGCGCCGTGTCGTGGTCGATGCTGCCGAACTCGATGCGACCCGCCTCGACGCGGCGGAAGAAGCGTCGCTGCGCGCGGTCGACGACGTACGCGAACACGAAGATCACGACGGCGACGAACAGCGACGGCATGCCGCGCGCAACCGCTTCGAGGAGGTCGATCGCCGTGCCGACCAGGAATCCGGTCAGTCCTTCGCCCCACGGCCGCGTGTAGGGGAACAGACCGAGCACGTAGCCGAGCCATTCGAACGTCAGCACGGCCATCGTCGCGCAGGCGAGCGCCGCCGCCGCCCGCCGCGCGATCTCGATCGCCCGTTGCCGCGGGATCAGCGCGCCGCCGCCGACGCGCAGCCGCGGCGCATGCCGCATGGCGAGTCCGGTGAGCCGGCGCGCCGTCGTGCGCCAAAGCGCAAAAGCGAGCCAGAGCAGCCCCAGCCAGACCGCGGTCGCGATCGCCGCGCGGGTCCCGGCGGCCACCAGGAACGACGCGTCTCGCGCCTCGCGGGTCTCGGCGACGATCAGCTCGAGCGTCGCGGCCGCGTCCGCGGCGATCGAGCGCGCGGTTGCGCCCGGCACCTGC
The DNA here is from genome assembly GCA_036559685.1 of Casimicrobiaceae bacterium. Taxonomy (GTDB): domain Bacteria; phylum Pseudomonadota; class Gammaproteobacteria; order Burkholderiales; family Casimicrobiaceae; genus VBCG01. Next base: position 3,695 of record DATBSV010000329.1, on the reverse strand, counting down.
CGCGCGTCCTCGTTGGCGACGACGAACGCTAGCTGGTCGTCGACCATCACCGCGACGCCGAGCTCGACATCGAGAAGCGACAGCTTGCCGGCGCCCCCGCGCTGGGTCAGCGCACGCAGGCGCTCCCGCGCGCCGGCGGCGCGCTCGCGCGGTGACACGCCGAGGAAGGGCGCGCGGAACACGACGACCGGCCGGTTGAGCACGACGAGCGTCGCGTCGTCGCGCGGCGAGTCGGCGGCCGCCGGACCCTGCGCGAGCGCCGTCGCCGCGATGAGGGCTAGCGCGGCCGCGAAGATGCGTGCTGCAGCGAACATGGCGGGCTGCCGGCCGGCAGGAAGGGAGTCCCGGCCGGTTGGCCGGGCAGCTCGTCAACCTACCACGTCGCGTCGCGATCCGGCGTCGCCGAGATCTTGTGGATCGACAGGTCCGCGCCGTTGAATTCCTGCTCGGGATCGAGCCTCAGCCCCACGAACGCCTTGAGCGCGCCGTAGACGATCGCGCCGCCCACGCACGCTACGACGATCCCGAGCAACGTGCCCGCGACCTGTGCGCCGAGCGCGACGCCACCCAGGCCGCCGAGCGCCTTGGTGCCGAAGATGCCGCACGCGATGCCGCCCCACGCGCCGCAGATCCCGTGCAGCGGCCACACGCCGAGCACGTCGTCGATCTTCCAGCGGTTCTGCGTCAGCGTGAACAGCCAGACGAACAGCGCGCCGGCGACGGCGCCGGTCGCGAGCGCGCCGATCGGGTGCATCACGTCCGAGCCCGCGCAGATCGCGACGAGGCCCGCGAGCGGCCCGTTGTGCACGAAGCCCGGGTCGTTGCGCCCGACCACCCACGCGGCGATCGTGCCGCCCGCCATCGCGAGCAGCGAGTTCATCGCGACGAGGCCCGAGATCTTGTCGATCATCTGCGCGCTCATCACGTTGAACCCGAACCAGCCGACCGACAGGATCCACGCGCCGAGCGCGAGGAACGGGATCGACGACGGCGGATGCGCCGCGATGCCGCCTTCGCGCGAGTAACGGCCGCGCCGCGCGCCGAGCAGCAGCACCGCGATGAGCCCGATCCAGCCTCCCATCGCGTGCACGACGACGCTGCCCGCGAAGTCGTGGAACTCCTCGCCGAACGTGGCCTTGATCCACGCCTGGATGCCGAACGCCTGGTTCCACGCGATGCTTTCGAAGAACGGGTAGATGAAGCCGACCAGCAGGAACGTCGCGGCGAGCTGCGGGCCGAAGCGCGCGCGCTCGGCGATGCCGCCGGACACGATCGCGGGGATCGCCGCGGCGAACGTCAGCAGGAAGAAGAACTTGGTGAGCTCGTAGCCGTTCTTCTGCGCGAGCGCCTCGGCGCCGGTGAAGAACTGCACGCCGTAGGCGATGCAGTAGCCGATGAAGAAGTACGCGACCGTCGACACCGCGAAGTCGACCAGGATCTTGACCAGCGCGTTCACCTGGTTCTTCTTGCGCACGGTGCCGAGCTCGAGGAATGCGAACCCCGAGTGCATCGCGAGCACCATGATCGCGCCCAGCAGGATGAACAGCGTGTCGGTGCCCGTCTTCAGCGTTTCCATGGCAGCGCTCCCCTCGCGGCGTCTGGACGCCGCGACGATAGCACCGAATTGGTGCGGACGAGCGCCGCCGCCGATCGGCTCAGCGCATGCTGCGTCGACGCGCGAGCACGATGATCGCCACGACAGCAAGCGCCAGGGCCAGCGGTCCCGGACCCGGGACCGGCACGCTCGGCGACGGCGCCGGCGCCGCGACCGTCGTCAGCACGACGTCGTTGCCGTCGCCGCCGACGTAGGTGATCGTGAACCAGTTGTTGGCCTGGAAGTACGTCGCGCCTTCCGGCTTGCCGGCGTAGGTGCCGACGACGGGATCGGCGCCGTCGTTCAGGATGATGACGAACGTCAGTCCGAGCGGCAGCACGCCGGCGGCGGTCGTGTTCAGCGTCGTCCCGCCGAGCGACACGGCGCCGGTGACCTGGATCTGGTCGTAGTTGGTGACCGGCGCGCCGGGCACCATCACGAGGTTGTGCAGCCCGCCCGACGACGCGAGTCCCGCCGGCGCGAAGAATTGCTGGACGATCCCCGGCGCGAACGTTCCACCGGTCATCGTGAGCAGGCCCGACGTGGCGGTCCCGAACAGCGATCCGGGCGCCTGGAGGTTGATCGCGGCCGGGAATGCGCTCTGCGGGATGAAGCCGCCGCTCTGGATGTCGACGATGCCGGTGAACGCGGGCGAGTCGCCCGCCGTCGAGAGCGCGCCCGGGCCGGTGACGACGAGCGTTCCGGCGCTGGTGATCGCGCCGGACAGCCCGCCGGACACGTCCATCTGGAACGTGAGCGTGCCGGTGAAGCCCAGCGCGCCGGAGAGCACGTTGTTGCCGCTCCCCATCACGACCGTGCCCGCCGGCCCGCTGAACGTGAGCGGCTCGGGCAGCGTGTAAGGACCGGAGGCAACGTGGAGCTGCGTCCCGCTCGCGAACGTCGTGCCGGTGGCGCTGTTGCCGAGCGCGCCCGCGCTTTCGGTACGCAGGGTGCCGCCGTTGACCTGCGTCGCCCCGGCGTAGCTATTCGTATTGGTGAGGGCAAGCGTCGCGACGCCGTTCTTGGTGATCGCGCCGGCGCCGGCGATGATGCCGCTGATCGTGAGGTCGCCGCCGACCGCGAGCGTCAGCGTGTTGACGCCGAGCGAGATATTTCCCTCGAACGACGTCAGCCGACCGGTAGTCGTCAACGTAATCGGCGCGCCAACCGTGACGATAATCTGCCAGTGCGTGGTAGACGGCCCGCCCACGCCGTTGTTGTTGAACGTGACCGGGCCGGTGACGCCGATGCCGTTACCGGTGAAGTTGTAGTCGGCACCGGTGTCGGTCGTCGTGACCAGCACCGAGGCGAGCGTCAGGCTCACGAGGTCGTTGTTGGACGTGCGGCTGGTCGGCGAATCCGGGAACACGAGGTCGTCTCCGTCGACCGGCGCGACGTTCTCGGCCCAGTTGCCCGCCGTGCTCCAGTTCTGGTCGACGTCGCCCTGCCAGGTCCGCGTGGCGGCCTCGGCGCCCGTGGCGGCGATCATCGCAAGCAGGCATGCAGCGAGGGCGTGACGCATCGCGACCTCCCGTTCAATGCTTGTGCTGCGTTCCCCCGGTGCGCCGGTAGTGCTCGCGCAGCACGTCCCGGCCCCAGTCCGCGTCGGCGTCGCGCCACACCGAGTGGATGTGGTTGCCGCCCGAGTTGTCGAGCTCGATCAGCATGCGGGCGCCCTGGACGCGAAAATAATACGGCTCGCCGCGCCGGGTCGAGCCGGCCCAGCCGAAACGCAGCGTGTCGAGGCCGCCCTCCCGCACGCGCGCGAGGCGCGCCTCGGCGAGCGCGGGCTGGAGGTGCTCGACGAACGCGGTCACGAGCTTGAGCAGCGTCGCCTGCTGCGCCGCAGTGAGCGCGCCGAAGGCCACGCCGGCCGGCGCCATCGGATCGAGCTTCGCGGCGTTGCGCGTGACGATGTCGCCGTATAGCCGGTCGTCGATGACTGCCGCACGCCTTTGCGCGGCGTCGAGCGAGTCGACGAGCTCGCGCGCGAGGTCCTCCTCGCGCCCGAGCAGGCGCGCCCCCTTCTTCATCCCCGCCTTCGGGAAGTCGCGCGGCAGCTCGGCCGGGTTCGCGCCGAAGAATTGCGGCAGCGTCGCGA
>DATBSV010000328.1:0-7582 GCA_036559685.1 Casimicrobiaceae bacterium | reverse complement strand
TTACCGGATGATGCTGCCCGGCCTCGCCGCGACCGCGCACGCGGACGGCGACACCCAGACGCGCACGCTCAACGGCTACCGCGGCATCTGCCAGCAGGGCGGGCCCGAGGTGCTCGCGCGCTTCGGATTCGTCGGGGCGGGACAGCGCGTCGCCGAGGAGGCGCTCGAGATCGTGCTCGCGCCCAACTGTCCGTCGGGCCGCATGGACGTGCTGCTCGCGCCCGACCAGATGGTCCTGCAGATCCACGAGTCGATCGGCCACCCGCTCGAGCTCGACCGGATCCTGGGCGACGAGCGCAACTTCGCCGGAACGAGCTTCGTGACGCCGGACATGATCGGGTCGTACCGCTACGGCTCGCCGCTATTGAACGTCACGTTCGACCCGACGCGTCCCGAGGAGCTCGCGAGCTACCGCTACGACGACGAGGGCACGCCCGCCGAACGCACCTTCCTGATCCGCGACGGCATCCTCGAGCGTCCGCTCGGCGGCGCGATCTCGCAGCAGCGCGCGGGGCTTCCCGGCGTCGCGAACGCGCGCGCCGACAACTGGAACCGGCCGCCGATCGACCGCATGGCGAACCTGAACATCGAGCCGGGCGACACGTCGTTCGGCGAGCTCGTCGCGCGCGTCGAGCGCGGCGTTTTCATGCAGACGAACGCGTCGTGGTCGATCGACGACTCGCGCAACAAGTTCCAGTTCGGCTGCGAGCGCGGCGTGTTGATCGCGAATGGGAAATTGGCAGGCGTGGTCAAGAACCCGAACTACCGGGGCGTCTCGGCGTCGTTCTGGCGCAGCCTCGCGGCGGTCGGCGACGCTTCCACGCTCGAGGTGCTCGGGACGCCGTACTGCGGCAAGGGCGAGCCCGCGCAGATCATCTGGGTCGGGCACGCGTCGCCCGCGTGCGTGTTCACCGATGTCGACGTCTTCGGCGGAGAAGTCCGATGAACGCGCCCGAGCGCAACGCAAGCGCGAGTGCCGAGCAGCGCTTCGACACGTGGGTCGACGCGATCCGCGCGACGCTCGCCCCGGGCGAGCGATTCGTCGCGAACCTCGCGGGCGAATCGACCGACTTCGCACGCCTCAACCGCGGCAAGGTTCGGCAGGCGGGCAGCGTCGAGCAGGACGATCTCGCGATCCGGCTCGTGCGCGGCGCGCGCCACGCCGAGCACACGCTCGCGATGACGGGCAACGCGGCCGACGACCGCGCGGCGATCGCCGACGCCGTCCTGGGGTTGCGTTCCGTCCTGCCCGACCTCGCCGACGATCCGCACCTGATGCTGCCCGACCGCGTCGAGAGCTCGCGCACCGACCGCGGCGGCGCGCTGCCGCCGGCCGAGGCCGTCGTCGACGAGGTGCTCGACGCCGCGCACGGGCTCGACCTCGTCGGGTTCTACGCGTCGGGCCCGGTGTGGCGCGGCTTCGCGAGCAGCGAGGGCCAGCGCAACTGGCACGCTGCGGCGACGTTCAACCTCGAGTGGAGCCTCTACGACCGCGCCGACAAGGCGGTGAAGAGCGCGTACGCGGGGTTCGGGTGGAACGCTGACGCATTCGCCTCGCGCATGGCCGCCGCACGCGAGCGTCTCGCACTGGTCGCGCGGCCGTCGAAGACGCTCGAGCCCGGCCGCTACCGCGCCTACCTCGCGCCGTCGGCGCTCGACGAGATCGTCGGGATCCTCGGTTACGGCGGATTCTCGGCGCGCGCGCTGGAAACGCGCCAGAGTCCGCTCGCGCGCATGCGCGAGCGCGAGCGCCTCGATGCGCGCGTGTCGATCGCCGAGGACACCGCCGAAGGCGTCGCACCCGGCTTCCAGGCGGAAGGCTTCTCGCGCCCGCCCCGTGTCGGGCTCGTCCGCGAAGGCGAGCTGGTCGGGGCGCTGACGTCGCCGCGCACGGCGCGCGAGTTCGCGCTCGAGGCGAACGGCGCCAACGCGCAGGAGATGCCCGAGGCGATCTCTATGACGGGCGGCGACCTCGACGCGAGCGACGCGCTCGCCGCGCTCGACACCGGCCTTTGGATCGGCAACCTCTGGTACGCGAACTACTCGGACCGGCCGGCGTGCCGGATCACCGGCATGACGCGCTTCGCGACGTTCTGGGTCGAGCACGGGCGCGTCGTCGCGCCGGTCGACGTGCTGCGCTTCGACGACAGCGTCTACCGGCTGCTCGGCAGCAACCTCGAGTCGTTGACGAAAGAGCCGGAGCTCATGCTCTCGCCCGACAGCTACCGCTCTCGGCGGCTGGCGAGCGCGAAGCTGCCCGGCGCGCTGGTCAGGGAGATCGCGTTCACGCTGTGACGGGGCGTCACAGCGCGCACTCCGGCTCGGGAAGGCCGCCGACGTCGGTGCGCAACGCGAAGAGAGCGCCGGCGGCTGGCTGCGAGCGCAGCGCGCCCTCGTCGAGTCGCTGCCGCGCCGTCGTGACGTAGAGCGTGCGCAGGTCCGCGTCCCCGAACGCGCACGACGTCGGCTGCGTCACCGGCAGCGCGACAACGCGGTCGATCGCGCCATCGGGCGTGACGCGCACGACGCATCCGCCGCCGTAGCGCGCCGACCAGTAGCAGCCGCCGGCGTCGACCGTGCCTCCGTCGGGGCGGCCCGGCGCGGCCCCGTCGGCGAGCAGCACGCGCATGGCGCCCGGTGCGCCGGCGTCGGCATCGTAGTCGTATGCGCGTAGCCGGCCGTCGCGGGTGTCGGCGAAGTACATCGTGCGATCGTCGGGACTCCACGCGAGCCCGTTGGGCACGCACAGGCCGGTCAGCCAGCGGACCACACCGAGCCCGGGGTCGATGCGATAGAGCGCGCCGCTTTCGGCTGCACCATGGTCGCGCATCGTGCTGGTCCACAGCCGGCCCGCGCGGTCGCTCTTCGAATCGTTCATCCGATTGCCGAGCGATCGCGGCTCGGGGGCGACGAGTGCGTGCGTCGTGCCGAAGTGGGGGTCGAGCCGGAAGACGCCCGATGCGAGGGCGACGAGAACGCCGCCCGCGCGCGCGAGCACGACCGCGCCGGCGAGGTCGGGCATCGCCCACGACGTCATGCTTCCCGCCGACGGCTCGTAGCGATGAATGGCCGGCGCGCGCAGGTCGACGAAGTACAGCGCCTGCTCGCGGATCGACCACACCGGCGACTCGCCGAGCGAGTGCACGGCATCGTGTACGCGCTCGACCTTCATCGCAAAGGCGACTTGGGCACCGGCGCGTGCGGCGCGATCAGGCCCTCGTGCTTGAGCTCCTCCCAGAACGCCGTCGGAATCGGCGCTGCGACGTGCGCAAGGTTCGCCTCGACCTCGGCGGCGCTGCGCATGCCGGCGACGACGCTGGCGACCGCAGGATGGCCCAGCGGGAACTGCAGCGCGGCCGCCGCGAGCGCGACGGCGTGGCGCGCGCACACCGCCTCGATGCGCCGCGTGCGCTCGACGATTTCCCCGTCGGCCGGCTGGTAGAAGTAGGTCGCGCCCGACGTCGCGCCCGTCGCGAGGATCCCCGAGTTGAACGGCGCGGCCATCAGCACCGCGATGTCGCGCCGCGCGCAATCGGGCAGGAACGCGTCGAGCGAGCTGTGGTCGAGGAGCGTGTAGCGGCCCGCGAGCATGAAGCAGTCGAAGTCGCCGTCGGCGGCGAAGCGCATCAGGATCGACCAGTCGTTGACGCCGACGCCGATCGCCTTGATCGCGCCGGCGGCACGCAATTCGACGAGCGCGCGGTGCGCGCCTTCCATGGCCTCGGTGTAGCGCTGCTCGACGAGGTCGCCCTGCCAGCGCCGGTTGACGTCGTGGATCAGGACGATGTCGATCGCGTTGCTGCCGAGCCGCTGCAGGCTGTGCTCGAGCGAGCGCATCGTGCCGTCGTAGCTGTAGTCGTAGCGGATCTCGAACGGGTAGCGGCCGTCCGACGCGCCGGCCGCCGCGCCGCCGCCCACCGGATCGAGGATCCGCCCGACCTTGGTCGACAGCACGACACCCCGCCGGTCGACGCGGCGCAGATACGCGCCGACGCGATGCTCGGACAGGCCGGTCCCGTACATCGGGGCGGTGTCGAAGTAGCGCAGGCCGTGCGCGTGCATCGCGTCGAAGGCCGCGCCGAGCGTGGCGTCGGTGTCGACGGGTGCGACACTGCCGAACGGCAGCATCCCGCAGCCGAGCTGGGAGACCGAGACGTCACGGCGCGGGAAACGTCGCCGGGCGGCCGGATCGAACGTCATCGCTTCGGTCAGATCGACGACGACAGCCGGCTCACGACCTCGTCGCCCTCGCCGAGAATTTCGCCGAACGTAAGCGCGCCCGACGCGACATCGACCAGCCGCTCGACGCCCGCGAGCGCCAGCGCATCGAGCGACGCCCGGCCGTCCAGCGCCGCGCTGGCGTCGAAATCGATCTGCTCGGCGAGCCGCGCCACCGTGGCAGGATTCGCGCTGACCTTGAGCGTCGGAGCGACCCGGCTCGCGTAGCTGTTGCCCGCGCCGGTCGTGAACACGACGATCTGCGCGCCGCCGGCGACCATCGCGGTGATCGACTCGGGCGAGAAGTACGGCGTGTCCATCAGCCACAACCCGGGGCCCGGCGCGCGCTCTGCCGCCGCCAGCACGCCGCGGATCGTCTGCCGCCCGCCCTTCGCGATCGCGCCGAGCGCCTTTTCCTCGAGCGTCGTGATACCGCCCGCCTTGTTCTGCGCGCCGACGTTCTGCGCGCGAAGCTCGGTGCCGGCGGCACGAGCGACGCGCTCGCGAGCCTGGACCGCCGCGGCGATGCGCCGCGCGACGTCGCCATCGGCGGCGCGAGCCGCGAGCAAATGCTCGGCGCCCGTCCACTCGGCGGTCTCGCTGAACATCGCGGTGCCGCCGGCGGACACGATGCGGTCGACCATGCGCCCGACGAGCGGATTGCAAACGACGCCCGACGTCGCGTCCGAATGGCCGCACTCGACCGCGAGGCACAGAGACGACACCGGGAACGGCTCGCGCCGCAGCGCCGACGCATCGCGAACGAGCCGCGCGGCCGCGCGCGTCCCCACATCGACCAGCGCCAGCACATCTTCGTGCACGTTCGGCAACGAGATCCCGACGACGGGCGTGCCGACGGCCTCGAGCGCCTGGACATAGGGCCGCAGGAGGTCGTCGGCCGCGGCCAGCACGACGGCGGCGGCGACATTCGGATGCATCGCGAGTCCGGTGAGCGTCCGCGCATGCAACGCGGCATCGTCGCCCACCTGCCCGCGGCCGTAGCCCGACGTCACGGCGATCGTGCCCGCGACGAGCGAGGCGACGCGCCGCGCCGCCGCCGACGTGAGCCCGGTCGGTGAAAGGATGAGGACATGGTTGCGCACGCCGGCTCGGCCGTCGGGACGCCGGTAGCCGACGAACGTGGGCGACGCGCTGGCACGCGATGTCATCGGGGCGCGTCGCTTTCGAGATTGTGGACGTGCACCCATTCGCCGGCCGCGATGTCCTTCGTCGCGCGTCCGATCACCTCGCCATATTTGCGGACCGGCGCGCCCCGTGCAATCGCATGGAGCGCGAGCTTGTGGCCGCTCGCGATCGCGTCGACCGCGCGCATCGCACCCGCACCGACGCCGCCCAGCGTGACCTCGCTCCCGGCATCGATCGCGCCGAGCGCCGTCGCAACGTCGTCGCGCGCGTCGATCACGGCAGCGACGATCCGGCGCGCGGAATCGCTCACGACGCGACCAGCCTCACCTTCACGCCGGCCTCGTCCTCGCGGAGCTTGAGCAGCGCGCCGACGTCGTTCTCCGACAGGCCCCGGTCGAGCCCTTCCTGCAAGCACGCCAGCGTCGCGCGACCGACCGGCGCTTTCGTGCCCAGCGCGTCGACCATCGACAGCGCTAGCCGGCAGTCCTTGTGCGCAAGCTTCATCATGAAACCGGGCTTGAAGTCGCCGGCGAGCGGGCGCTTGGGCATCGAGACCGCGAGATGCTGGTTCCACGCCATCGTCGTGCGCAGCACCGACATCATCAGGTCGAGCGTCAACCCGGCCTTCGTGCCGGCGACCAGCGCCTCGACCGACGCTTCGCCGATCGCCGCGGCGAGCAGGTTGTTGAGCAACTTCATCGTCTGCCCCGCCCCGAGCGCACCGCAGTGGAAGAAGTCGGTGCCCATGCAGTCGAGCACCGGCCGCGCGCGCGCGATGACGTCCGGATCGCCGCCGACCATCAGGGTGGACGTGCCGGCGACCGCGGCGTCCGCCGTCTTGCCGACCGGACTGTCGATCATCGACGCGCCCTTCGCGTGGATCGCCGCCGCGACCTTGCGCGTCGTGGCCGGGTCGATCGTGCTCATGTCGACGTAGATCGCACCCGGCTTGATGCCGTGCACGATGCCGTCGTGGCCGAGCGCCGCGCGCTCGACGTCGGGCGCGTCGGGCAGCATCGTGATGACGATGTCGCTCGCCGCCGCGACGTCCTTCGGCGAAGCCGCCGCCGTCGCGCCCGACGCGACGAGCGCGTCGACCGACGCGCGGTTCACGTCGAACACGACGAGCGAATGGCCCTTCTTCTGCACGTTGCGGGCCATCGGCGCGCCCATCGTGCCCAGTCCGATGAATCCGACCTTCATGGCGCTCCTTCGGGGTTACGTGCGCTCGCGCCAGGACGAAAGCTCCCACGCCGGCGCGCCGCGGACGTCCTTCGAGTCGCGCGCATTGAACGCGGCGGCGTCCGGCTTCCGGCCCGACTTCTCGTACGCCGTGCGCAGCGGCGCCGCAGTCTGCGCGAACGCGCCCTTGACCTGCGCCCACTCGAGCGGCTTCGGGATCATCTTGCCCTCGACCATGTACTTCGACGTCTCGAGCAGCGCGAGCGCGTCGCCCTCGGTTGGCCACACCCAGCCGCGCTCGAACAGCACCTCGTCGCGCACGACCTTCGCGCCGAGCGCGGGCTCGAGCTCCCAGTACTTGCGCGAAAGCTCCGACACCTGGCCCGCGTCCATGCCCTTGAGCTTGTCGACCGCCTCCTGTTGCGCCATCACGAACGCTGCGACGACATTCGGATGGTTGCGGATCATGTTCGCGTGGCCGATCCAGAACGAGCGGTGCAGGTAGTAGCCGTCCGGGTAGAACGGCGACTTCTTGACCGACTCGAGCAGGTGGCCCGCCCCTTCGCCGGCCGGGCCCTTGTAATGCGACTCGGTGTAGCCGAACGAGTTGACGATGCCGACCGTGCCGATCTCGGCCTGCGCCTTCAGGAAGGCCGGGTGGATCAGCACGGCCGCGTCCATGCCGGACGGGATCGTCGCCGCCTGCGCCTGCGTCGGCGTGTTGACCACCGTGATGCCGTGCGCCTTCGGATCGGGATTCCCGAGCTCGTAGCGCAGCCACTGCGTCAGCACGTTGTACGGATCGCCGCCGAGCAGCGCGCCGACGGTCTTGCCCTTGAGGTCGGCGACGTTGCGGATCGGCGAGTCCTTGCGCGTTGCGAGCACGAAGCGGAAATGGCCCTCGCCCACCGACACGATCTGCAGCGGCTGGTTCTGCGCGATCAGGCGCACGATCGGCGTGTTGCCCCACATGCCGAAGTCGAGGTTGCCCGACACGAACGCCTCGACCATCGGCGCCGCCGACGGATAGTCGCGC
>DATBSV010000327.1:0-11508 GCA_036559685.1 Casimicrobiaceae bacterium | reverse complement strand
TCGGACGACGTGATCGTCACGCGCGCGAACTGACCGGCCGCGAGCGCCGCGCCGTCGTCGATCCGCACGACGCCGTCGATCTCGGGCGCGTCCGCGGTGCTGCGCGCGATCGCGACGGTGCGCTTGCCCGCGCCGCGGCCGCTCGTCTCGTGCGCGTCGACGATCGCGTCGAGCGTGCGCCCGACCTTGGACGCGAGCCTGCGCTCGCTGATCGCGGCCTGCCTCGCCATGAAACGCCCACGGCGCGACTCGCGTACCTCCGCGTCGACCGGATCGGGCAACGCGTTCGCCGCCGCGCCTTCGACCGGCGAGTAGGCGAAGCAGCCGACGCGGTCGAGCTCGGCCGCATCGAGGAACGCGAGGAGCTCGTCGAACTCGGCCTCGGTCTCGCCGGGGAAGCCGGCGATGAACGTGCTGCGGATCGCGAGGTCCGGTTTCGCCGCGCGCCAGGCGCGCACGCGCTCGAGCACGCGCTCGGGCGCGGCGGGGCGCTTCATGAGCTTCAGGATGCGCGGGCTCGCGTGCTGGAACGGGACGTCGAGGTACGGCACCAGGCCGCCCTGCGACGCATCGTCGGACATCAGCGCGATGACCTCGTCGACGTGCGGGTACGGATAGACGTAGTGCAGGCGCACCCAGGCGCCGTGGTCGCGCGCGAGGCGGTCGAGCTCGCGCACCAGCTCGGTCATGCGCGTGCGCACCGGGCGGCCGTCGACGAACCCGGTGCGATAGCGCACGTCGACGCCGTACGCGCTCGTGTCCTGCGAGATGACGAGCAGCTCCTTGACGCCGGCCTTGAGCAGGTTGCGCGCCTCGAGCAGCACCTCGGCGATCGGGCGCGAGACGAGGTCGCCGCGCATCGACGGGATGATGCAGAACGTGCAGCGATGGTTGCAGCCCTCGCTGATCTTCAGGTACGCGTAGTGCTTCGGCGTGAGCCGGATCCCCTGCGCCGGGACGAGGTCGACGAACGGGTCGTGCGGCTTCGGCAGGTGCGCGTGCACCGCCGACATCACCTCGGCCGTCGCATGCGGGCCGGTGACCGCGAGCACCTTGGGATGCGCATCGCGCACGAACGCGCCGCCGTCCTTCGCGCCCAGGCAGCCGGTGACGATGACCTTGCCGTTCTCCGCGAGCGCCTCGCCGATCGCGTCGAGCGACTCGGCGACGGCCGAGTCGATGAATCCGCAGGTGTTGACGACGACGAGCTCCGCGTCCTCGTACTTCGGCGCGATCGCGTAGCCCTCGGCCTTGAGCTGCGTCAGGATCTGCTCGGAGTCGACGAGCGCCTTCGGGCAGCCGAGCGAGACGAAGCCGACGCGCGGGGGCGCGGGCGGGCGGGCGCGTTGCACGGTCATGGGGCTTTCATGCGCGGTGCGATGCAGCAACCGCGCCGCACAAACGCGCGTGCTGCACCGCGCGAGGGCGCGGTCTAGCGCTTCTTGTCTTCCTCGCCCGCGCTGCCCGGGGGGAAGCCCGGGAACGGGAACGCGGCGAACATGCCGCGCGTCTGGTCCTGCATGCGCTGCTGCATGTCCATGAAGAGCTTCGCGCTCTGCTCGAGGTAGTTGCCGAGCATGCCCTGCATCGCCGGCGCCTGCATCTGCATGAACTGCTTCCAGAGGTCCGGCGTCAGCATCATCTTGTCGCCGTAGACCTGCTTGGCCTGGTCCTGCAGCTTCTTCTGGATCGCGAGGAACGCCTTGACGTTCTGCTCCATGTACTGGCCCATCATCGTCTGCTGCGCGGTGCCGTAGAAGCGGATCATCTGCGTCAGCATCTCGGAGCTGAACATCGGCATGCCGCCGGATTCCTCGTCGAGGATGATCTGCAGGAGGATCGCGCGCGTCAGGTCATCGCCCGACTTCGCGTCGACGACCTGGAACTCGATGTGCTCGAGCACCATCTGCTTCACGTCGGCGAGCGTGATGTAGCCGCTGTTCGCCGTGTCGTAGAGCCGGCGGTTCGGGTATTTCTTGATCGTGCGGAGCGGGGCGCTCATCGCGGCCTCCTTCCGAGGGGACCGCGGATTATAACCCATTGATTCGTCGGCCGTTTGAAGGCCCCCTCCGGGTGGGTCGCCCAGGTATTGTGCATTGCACAACAAAATCCTTGACTTGGTGCATACCCGTCCTTATACTCGGTTTGTGCGGTGCAGCAAACCGGACGCCGGCAGACCCCCGATGAAGGCAGGTCTCGCCGGGCCACCGGGGTGCGGCAACACGAGACGATACGGTACTCCGCGAACCCCAGATCCCCCCGAGACCCCTTTACCCCGAGGACACCATGTACAGCGCCAACGAACAATTCGCCGAATTCAGCAAGGTCAACGTCGCGAACGCGACGCGCATCGCCGCCCTCTCGATCGAGAACGCGGAAAAGCTGTTCCGCCTCAACCTGAACGCCGCCAAGATCGCGCTCGCGCAGGGCGTCGAAGGCGCGCAGGCCGCCGCGTCCGTCAAGGACGTGCAGGAGCTGCTCGCGATCCGCGCCAAGTACGCCGAGTCGGGCGTGCAGACCGCGCTGTCGTACTCGCGCACCCTGTATGACCTGACCAGCGAAGCCCAGGCCAGCTACTCGTCGATCGCCGAAGAGGCGTGGACGAGCTACACCAAGGGCGTCGCCGCGATCGTCGACAAGGCGAGCAAGTCGGCCCCGGCCGGCTCGGACGTCGCCGTCAACGCGTTCAAGTCGACGTTCGCCGCCTCGACGGCCGCGTTCGACCAGTTCCAGAAGGCGTCGAAGCAGGTGATGAACCTCGCCGACGCGAGCGTGCGCGCCGCCGCGGCGAACGCGACGCAAGCGACCACGAAGGCGACCAAGGGCCGCAAGTAAGCAGCTTTCGACCGCCCCGAGGGGCGGGAGCGATCTCCCCCAGAGTCGCTTCCGCCCTCCCGGGTGCGATCGGACGAGGGGGTTGAAACGGTTTGGATGCGCCGCCAGATACTTTGGCGTGTGATGCTCCTTTCCGTGTCGCTTCCCTCCTCCTGATCGATACGGAATTGGCGCCCCGCCGGGCAACCGGCGGGGCGTTTTCTTTGGACTTCGCGGGGAAACCCCTGTGGCGCGCGCGCGACGGGCGAATATTCTCGCCGGGCTGCGCGGCTTCTTCGTCGCCATTAGGTGGATCGGTCTAGGCGAGCGGCGCGACAATGTCGGTGCGCGATTCGATCGCGCCCGTATCGTCTCTCCTCCTCCTAGAAACGATGCGCTTACAAGCCCCGCGGCCTCCGCGGGGCTTTTTCTTTGGCTGGCGCGAAATGCGAAACGGCGGCCCGAGGGCCGCCGTCCGCATTTCGTTTTCATCCGAGCGCCGTCAACTCATATGCTGCCCGCCGTTGATCGCGATGTTCGCGCCGGTCAGGAACGCGGCTTCTTCGCTGGCGAGATACGCGACCAGCCCCGCGACCTCCTCGGGCTTGCCGAGACGGCCCATCGGGATCTGCGGAATGATCTTGCTGTCGAGCACGTCCTTCGGGATCGCCATCACCATCTTCGTGCCGATGTAGCCGGGCGAGATCGTGTTGACGGTGACGCCCTTCCGCGCGACCTCGAGGGCGAGCGCCTTGGTGAACCCGTGCATGCCGGCCTTCGCCGCCGAATAGTTGGTCTGCCCGAAGGCGCCCTTCTGGCCGTTGACCGACGAGATGTTGATGATGCGGCCCCACCCGCGGTCGACCATGCCGTCGCACACCTGCTTGGTCATGTTGAAGCACGAGTCGAGGTTCGTGCTCATCACCGCGTCCCAGTTGACCTTGTCCATCTTCTTGAAGGTCATGTCGCGCGTGATGCCGGCGTTGTTGACCAGCACGTCGATCGCACCGACTTCGGACGCGACCTTTTGCGAGCACGCCGCGGCCGAGTCGAACTCGGCGACGTCGCACGCATACGCGCGGAATCCGTAGCCCTGGCGGTTCATCGCGTCGAGCCACTCGGGGGCCTTGGTGTTGCCGGGCGAGTAGGTGGTGACGACCTTGTAGCCGAGCGCGGCCATCTTGATGCAGATCGCCTCGCCGAGGCCTCCCATGCCGCCGGTGATGAGCGCGACTCGCGGAATGTTCGGGGACATGATGGAAGGCCTCCTCCTCGGTTGACGTCGTGGTCGGGCCGGCGTCTTGCGTCCGGCCTCGTTCGGAATGCTGCCTGCGATGGTAGCGCGGGTCCCGCCTAGCGCGACGGCTCGACGACGTAGCGCCCGGGCGCGGGATCGAGCGGCGGATGCGCGCCGTTGCCCGGAACGGCCGGTGCTGCGACGCGCGGTCCGCCGTGCGGCGCGAGCCAGCGCCACCAGTGCGGCCACCAGCTGCCCGGCGCCTCGTCGGCGCGCGCGAGCCACGCATCCGCATCGTCCGGCAGCAGTTCGTTGACCCAATGGCTGCGTTTCGGCGGGTCGGGCGGATTGATCACGCCCGCGATGTGGCCGGATGCGCCGAGCACGAACGTCACGTCGGTCGCGCCGATCAGCTCGGTCGTGCGCCATGCCGATTTCCACGGCACGATGTGATCGTCGCGCGACGCGTAGACGTAGGTCGGGACCGTGATGCCGCGAAGGTCGATCGCCTCGCCGGCCATCGTCAGCGCGCCGGGCTCGATGAGCCTGTTGTCGACGTAGAGGTCCTTCAGGTAGCGCGCGTACATCGGCCCGGGCAGGTTCGCCGAGTCGCCGTTCCAGTAGAGCAGGTCGAAGGCCGGCGGCGTCTGGCCCTTCAGGTAGTTGCGCACCACGTAGTTCCAGACGAGTTCGTTGGCGCGCAGGCTCGCGAAAGCGCCGGCGAGCTCGGCGCCCTGCATGCGCTGTCCCGCGCACAGCGAAGGCTCGCGCGCAGCGACGAACTCGGGCGACACGTACACGCCGATCTCGCCGGGATCGGCGAAGTCGAGCATCGTGGTCAGGAACGTCGCGCTCTCGACGCTGCGGTCCTTGCGCTCGGCGAGCACGGCGAGCGCGCAGGCGAGCAGGGTGCCGCCGACGCAGAACCCGAGCGCGTTGACGGTGCGGCTGCCGCTCACGTCCTTCGCGACGCGGATCGCTTCGAGGACGCCGTCGGAGAGATAGTCGTCCCAACCGAGGTGGCCGAGCTCGGGCGGGATGTTGCGCCACGACACCATGAACACGGTGTGGCCCTGCGCGACGGCGTGGCGCACGAACGAGTTCGCGGGCCGCAGGTCGAGGATGTAGTACTTGTTGATGCACGGCGGCACGATCACGAGCGGCCGCTTGTGCACCATCGGCGTCGTCGGCGCGTACTGGATCACCTCGACGAGCGGGTTGCGGAACACGACGCTGCCCGGCGTCACCGCGAGGTTGCGGCCGACCGCGAACGCTCCCTCGTCGCTCATCGAGATGCGGCCGCGGCCGACGTCCGCGACCAGGTTCGCGAGGCCGTGGACCAGGCTGCCGCCCTCGGTCCGCACGGCTTCCGCGAGCACCTCGGGATTGGTCGCGGCGAAGTTGGTCGGCGCGATCGCGTCGGCGAACTGGCGCGTCATGAACGCCAGCCGGCGCTTGTCCTCGCCGGACAGCGTGGTCGCCGCCGCCAGCTCGCGCAGGTATTCGGAATAGAGCAGGTAGCTCTGCTTGAGCCACGCGAACCACGGCTGCTCGCGCCACGCGCTCGCCTCGAAGCGGCGGTCGCCGGGCGACGCCTCGACGACGGTCGGCGGCGGTCCCTGCGCCGACACGATGCGCTGCCACAGGTCCTGGAACCGCGCGGCATAACGCTCGGTGATCGCCGCGGCACGCGCCGGATCGACCGCGAGCTCGGACGGGACGGCCGGCGAAGCTGCACCGTAGGGCGCGCTCGGTAACGCGGCGCGCGACCACCAGCCCGACCATTCCTGCGCGAGCTTCTGCCACTCGTCGGCGAGCGTCGCCCACGGCGGCGCGACGTGCGGCGCCGGGTCGGTCGCGGGAGCGGCTTGCGGGCGGGCCATGCGGATCGGGAACGAGCGAAAGTATGCTGCCTCGCCGATGGTATCGTGCGCTCCTTCCCGCGACAACGTCGGAGCGATGCACCTCGTGATCATGGCGTGGCTGTTCGTCATCGGCACGATGGCGCTGACGATGTCGAGCGTGCTCGCCGGCCTCGCGTTCTTCGCGGGCGCCGGTCTCGCGCCGGTCGCGCTCTACGCGTGGCTCAAGCTGCGCCGCACGGGCGCGTCGCGCTCAGTGCTGCAGCAGCGCGTGGACCGCCGCGATGACGGCGATGCCGGCCGCGATCAGCAATGACTGCTTCGCGGTCTCGAGCGGCTCGGGCCGCCGGTGCAGGCTCGGGATCAGGTCGGCGACCGCGACGTAGAGCAGGCTCGACGCCGCCAGCGCCAGCACGATCGGCAGCGCCTGCTGCATGTCGGACAGCGCGAAGTACGCGGCCAGCGCGCCGACGAGGGTCGCGAGCCCGGTCGCGACGTTGACGGCGAACGCGCGCGAGCGCGCGTAGCCGGAGTGGACGAGCACGGCGAAGTCGCCGACCTGCTGCGGCAGCGCGTGCGCCACGATCGCGACGGTTGCGGCGAGCCCGAGCGCCGTGTCCGCGAGGAACGCCGCCGCGATCACGATGCCGTCGCAGAAATTGTGGACGCCGTTGCCGATCAGGATCATGAGCCCCGAGCGGCCCTCGTCGTGCAGCGCGTGGTCGTGCTCGCTCTCGTCGAGGCGCTCGTCGTGGTGCTCGTGGCCGTGGCTGTGGCGCCACAGCACGAGCTTCTCGAGCAGGAAGAACGCGAGGAGCCCGGCGAGCATCACCCACATGACCTCGTGCGCGCTGCCGGTCTCGAGCGCATGCGGCAGGAGTTCGAGGAACACGGCGCCGAGCAGCGCGCCGACCGCGAAGCTCACGAGCCGCGGGATCCACGCCGGGCCGAGCGCGAGCGTGAACCCGGCGAGCAGCGTCGAGACGACGCCGCCGGCGAGCGCGGCGATCACGATGAGGGCGAGCGTCGGCAAGGGGCGGCGAGTATAGCGTCCTAGACGGGGGCGATCGCGATCGCGGTGAGCATGCGGCCCTGGCTCCTGTCGCGACGCCACGAATGGAAGCGCGCCGCATCCTCGACCGTGCACCAGCGGCCGCCCGCGACGTCGTGCACGCCGGCGCGCGCGAGCCGGCGCCGCGCGAGGCCGGGCAGGTCGGCGAGCCACTTGCCTTCGCGGTGCGGCGCGAAGGACGCCGCGTCGCTCGCGTCGACGCCGACGTACGCGTCGTAGACGTCGCGCCCGACCTCGAAGCGTCGCGGCCCGATCGCCGGGCCGATCCACGCGACGACCTCGCGCGGGTCGACGTCCATCGCGTCGAGCGTCGCCTCGAGGACGCCCGCGGCCAGGCCGCGCCAGCCCGCGTGCGCGGCCGCCACGACGCTGCCGCGCCGATCGGCGAACAGGACGGGCAGGCAGTCGGCCGCGCGCACCGCGACCGCGATGCCGGGCGCCCGCGTCAGCGCCGCGTCAGCCTGCGGCGGCTGCGCGAGCGCGTCGGCCCGGTTGCGGGCATCGATCGCGACGGCGTGCGTCCCGTGGACCTGCTTCAGCTGCACGGGCTCGCTCCCGAACAGCGCCGCGAGCCGCGCGCGCTCGTCGTGCTCGCCGTCGCGCGTCGTCGAGACGGCGATCACGTTCGCCGGCACCTTCCAGTCGGGAACGATCCAGCTCATCGAGAGCGAAGGCGCTGCATAGTCCTTGTGGGTCGGGCTTCAGCCCGACGCTTTTCCTCGCAAAGTCGCGACCAGCGCCGCGAGATCGTCGGGCACCGGCGAGACGAACTGCCTCGGCTTGCGCGTCGCCGGATCGGCGTAGCCGAGCCGCTCGGCGTGCAGCGCCTGGCGTGCGAACGCGGGCACGCCCGGCGCGGCCTTGCGCGCGCCGTAGACCGGGTCGCCGACCAGCGGATGGCCGATCGCCGTGAGGTGGACGCGGATCTGGTGCGTGCGCCCGGTGTCGAGCGTGCAGCGCACGAGCGTCGCGACGCCGAAGCGCTCGACCGGCACGACATGGGTGCGTGCCTCCCTGCCGCGCTCGACGACGGCCATCGAGGTGCGGTGCACAGGATGGCGTCCGATCGGCGCGTCGACGGTCACGGCCCTCGCGACGTCGCCGCGCGCGACCGCGAGGTACTCGCGCTTGACCGCGCGCGCCGCGAGCTGGCGCACGAGATCGGTCTGCGCCGTGGGCGTGCGCGCGACGACCATCAGGCCGCTCGTGTCCTTGTCGAGCCGGTGCACGATGCCGACGCGTGCGACGCCCGCGAGCTCGGGATAGCGGTGGAGCAGGGCATTGAGCAGCGTGCCGTCGCGGTTGCCGGCACCCGGATGGACGACCAGGCCCGCGGGCTTGTCGACGACGATCGTCGACGCGTCCTCGTGCACGATCGAAAGCGCCATCGCCTGCGGCGCGTCGTCGACCGCGATGTCCGCGTCGTCGGGCTCCACCACGATGCGCTCGCCGCCCGCCAGCTTGCGGCGCGGCGGCGCGACGGCGCCGTCGACCGCGACGCGCCCGGCGTCGATCCATGCCTTGAGGCGGCTGCGCGAGTGCTCGGGCATCAGGCGCGCGAGCGCCTGGTCGAGCCTCAGCCCCGCGCAGTCGGCGGGTACCGTGAGCGCGACGCTGGCCGCTCGCGCCGCTCCGCTATAATCGACGCCCTGCACGCTAGGGAATTCGCACGATGACCGCCTTGATCCGCTCGTTCGCGCTCGCGCTGTTCGCCGCGGCGCTCGTCGCGGGCTGCGGCCTGTTGCCGGACGCCGGCAAGGACGAGACGGCGGGCTGGTCCGCCGACCGCATCTACAAGGCGGCGCACGACTCGCTGCTCGAGGGAAATTATACGCGCGCCGTCAAGATGTTCGAGACGCTCGAGTCGCGCTTCCCGTACGGCCGCTACGCGCAGCAGGCGATGCTCGAGAGCGCCTACGCGAGCTACCGCGGCGGCGAGACGTCGACCGCGATCCAGACGCTCGACCGTTTCATCAGGACCTACCCGAACCATCCGAACGTCGACTACGCGTACTACCTGAAGGGCCTCGTCAACTTCCGCGAGGACCAGGGGCTGTTCGGCTACGTGTACGAGTTCGACCTCTCCGAGCGCGACCCCAAGGCGATGAAGGACGCGTTCGCCGCGTTCAAGGAGCTGATCGCGAAATTCCCGGACGGCCGCTACACCGAGGACGCGCAGCAGCGCCTGATCTACCTGTCGAACGCGCTGTCGATGTTCGAGGTGCACGTCTCGCGCTACTACTACAATCGCGGCGCGTTCGTCGCCGCGGTGGGCCGCGCGCAGGCCTCGCTCGTCAACTACCCGAAGACGCCGGCGAACGAGCACGCGCTCGACGTGATGTGGCGGAGCTACGACAAGCTCGGGCTCGCCCAGCTCAAGGACGACACGCTCGACATCATGAAGCGCACCTACCCGAACAGCGGCTATTTCACCGGCGAGCTCGGCGCGGCGCGGCCGTGGTGGAAGTTCTGGGGCCAGGACATCTACCGTGGCGTCGACACCGGGACGGCCACCGGCAAGGGCGGGCCGAAGCCCTGGTGGCAGGTCTGGTAGGCCGGGCCGGTCAGCGCCCGGCGTCGCGATCGCGCGCCGCGAAGAACGCCCGCACGTCGTCGATCTCGCGCGTGCGCCGCATCGGCGGAAGGCTTCGCCACAGCGTCTTCCCGTAGGGCTTGTCCACCAGGCGCGGGTCGCCGATCACGAGCACGCCGCGGTCGGTCTCGGTGCGGATGAGCCGGCCGGCTCCCTGCTTGAGGCTGATCGCCGCCTGCGGCAGCTGCCAGTCGCGGAACGGATTGCCGCCGTCGTCGCGCAGCTGCTTGAGGCGCGCCGCGAGCAGCGGATCGTCCGGCGGCGCGAACGGCAGCTTGTCGATGACGACGACCGAGAGCGCGTCGCCGGCGACGTCGACGCCTTCCCAGAAGCTCGCGCTCCCGAGCAGCACGGCGTTGCCGGCCTGGCGGAAGCGCTCGAGCAGCTCGGTCTTCGAGCCGTCGCCCTGCACGAGCAGCGGTCCGTCGACGCCGATGGCCGGCAGCTCGTCCGCGAGCCGCTCGCGCGCCTGGGCGAGCGCGCGCAGCGTCGTGAACAGCAGGAACGCGCGTCCGCGCGACGCGGCGAGCACCGGCAGCGCCGCGTCGATCACCGCGTCGGTGTGCGCGGCGCTGTTCGGCTCCGGCAGGTCGCGGGGCACGTACAGCAACGCCTGCGTTTCGTAGTCGAACGGGCTCTCCCACGCGCCGGTGTCGGCCTCATCGAGTCCCAGCTCGCGCGTGTAGTGCCCGAAGTTGCCCGCGACCGCGAGCGTGGCCGACGTGAAGATCCACGCGCGCGACGTCGCGTCGAGCTGGCGGCGGAACAGGTTCGCGATCGACAGCGGCGAGGCGTGCATCTGGAATCCGTTGGGCGTCAGGTCGAGCCAGCGGATCCAGCGCTCGCCGTCGTCGTCGGGCCCGTCGGGCGCGTCGCGCCAGCGCGCGAGGCGGCGCGACGCCTCGTCGGCGCGCGACGCGACGCTCGCGACGTCCTCGCTGCGCTCGGCGAAGTGCGCGAGCTCGGTCGCGACGCGGTCGACCGCCGCCGCGAGCTCGTCGAGCGCGGGAACGAAGCCTTCGCGCGCGAGCGCGATGTCGCGCGGCACCTTGCCGGGAAGCTCGCCGGCGGCGAGCCGCAAGCGGCGAAGCGCAGGCGCGATGTCGGCCGCGGCATCGGGAAGCCCCGGAACGTCGGACAGCGTCGTGCGCGCCGCGACCTCCGCGTCGCGCGCGAGCTCGGCGAGCTGGCCCGCCGTCGTCTGCTCGCCGAAGAACAGCGTCGCCGTGTCGGGGAGCTGGTGCGCCTCGTCGAGGATCACCGTGTTGCACGCCGGCAGGAGCTCGGCGAGCCCCTCGTCGCGCAGCATCACGTCGGCGAAGAACAGGTGGTGGTTGACGACGACGACGTCGGCCTCGAGCGCCTCCTTGCGCGCCAGCATCACGTGGCACTCGCGGTAGTGCGCGCAGTTCGACCCGAGGCAGTTGTCGCGCGTCGAGGTCACGAGCGGCCAGATCGACGCGTTCTCGGGCACGTCGCCGAGCTCCCCGCGGTCGCCGCGCGTCGTCGCGTGCGCCCAGCGCACGATCTTCGTCAGGTGGCGTGCGTCGTCGCGCGACGGCAGCCGGCCTTCGCGCGACGTGCGCTCGAGGTGGTGCAGGCACAGGTAGTTGGCGCGACCCTTGAGCAGCGCGATCGTCACCGGCGAGCGCAGCGCGTCGCGCACCAGCGGCAGGTCGCGCTCGAACAGCTGGTCCTGCAGCGTCTTGGTGCCGGTCGAGATGATCACCTTGCCGCCGCCGAGCAGCGCGGGCACCAGGTAGCTGAACGTCTTCCCCGTTCCGGTGCCTGCCTCGGCCACCAGCCGGCCCTGCGTCGCGATCGCGTGCGCGACCGCGTGCGCCATCGCGACCTGCTGCGGGCGCTCGCGGTAGCCGGGCAGGAGCCGTGCGAGCGGACCTTCCGCTGCGAACGCTGCGGCGACCTCGGC
>DATBSV010000326.1:0-5756 GCA_036559685.1 Casimicrobiaceae bacterium | reverse complement strand
TGCGAGCGCTGGCGCTCGAGCGCGAGCGCATCGCCAACCACCTCGGGGATCTCGGCGCGCTCGGCAACGACGGCGGGTTCGCGTTCGGGCTCGCGCAGTTCTCGCGGCTCAAGGAGCAGGTGCTGCGCACCAATCGGGAGGCGTTCGGCCACCGATTCATCATGGACCAGGTCGTGCCGGGGGGCATGGCACGCGACCTCGCGCCCGCGCATGCGGAGGCGATGGCCGACGAGGCGGCTCGCATCGCGGCGGAAGTGCGCGAGCTCCGCGAGATCTACGACGAGCACGACGGGCTTCAGGACCGCTTTCGAGACTGCGGTCGTGTGCGTCCGGACCTCGCCGTCCAGCTTGGGCTGACCGGCCTCGCCGCGCGCGCGAGCGGCCAGGCGCGCGACCTGCGCTGCGACTTCCAACTCGCGCCGTGGGACGCGCTCGCGGTGCGCAAGGCCGTGCACGACGGCGGGGACGTCGCGTCGCGCGTCGCGGTCCGCTTCGACGAGCTCCTCGAATCGCTGCGTCTGGTGCGCGACATCGTCGAGCGTACGCCGGACGGCGACGTCCATGTGCCGCCCGGCGAGCCGACGGCGTTCCGGCTCGGGATCGGCTGCGTCGAGGGGTGGCGCGGGCCCGTGACGATCGCGCTCGAGGCGGGCCCGGGCGGCAGCATCCGCCGCTGCCATCCGCACGACCCGTCGTGGTCGAACTGGCCGGTGATCGAGCACGCGGTGATCGGGAACATCGTCCCCGATTTCCCGCTCATCAACAAGTCGTTCAACCTGTCGTACAGCGGAACGGACCTGTAGGAGCCACGCATGCTGCGCATCCTCCGGCAGATCGCGAAGACCGGCATCGTCACCGAGGCGCCGCCCGCATCCGCGGAAGCGGAAGGCGCGGTCGCGAGGTTGCAGGCGGAGGTGCTGCGCACGCTCGGCCGCGCGCTTGCGATCCGGCAGGTCGACGCGGGATCGTGCAACGGCTGCGAACTCGAGATCCACGCGCTCGGCAATCCCTACTACAACATCGAGGGGCTGGGCATCCGGTTCGTCGCGAGCCCGCGACACGCCGACCTCCTGCTCGTCACGGGCCCCGTGTCGAAGCACATGGCGATCGCGCTCAAGCGCACCTACGACGCGACGCCCGAGCCCAAGCTCGTGGTCGCCGTCGGCGATTGCGGCTGCACCGGGGGCATCTTCGGCGAGAGCTACGCGACGGTCGGCCGCGTGTCGAACGTGATCCCGGTGGACGTCGAGGTGCCCGGATGCCCACCGACGCCCGACGCGTTGCTCCGCGGCATCCTCGCCGCCCTCTCCGCGCGACCTATGCGTGCGATGTTGCCGTAGCGCGTGTTCGTGAGCGTCGCGCGGCCGATTCCCGCCCGAAGCCGATTGGCGCAAGATGTCGGCCTTCGGCGCAGCGCGGGGGGGAACGCGATGGACTTGCAGCTCGACGGCAGGACGGCATTGGTCACCGGCGCGAGCGCGGGCATCGGCCGCGGCATCGCCGTCGCGCTCGCGGCGGAAGGCGCGCGGCTCGCGATCGCGGCCCGGCGCGCGAGCCTGCTCGAGGAGCTCGCGGAGGCGATCGCCGCCAGCGGCGGGCCGCGGCCGGAAGTGATCGCGACGGACCTGAGCGCCGACGACGCCGCGGCGACGCTGGCGGCGTCCGCGACGCGCGCGCTCGGTCACGTCGACATTCTGGTCAACAACGCGGGCGGATCGCGCAGCTTCGCCGAGCTGCACGTGGGCGAGGATCGCTGGAAGGAAGCAATGACGCTCAACTTCGAGCGCCCGCGACAGCTTGCTGACGCGCTGATCGACGCGATGATCGCGCGACGCTTCGGCCGCATCGTCAACATCACCGGCAAGAGCGAGCCCGAGCACGTCAACGGCGCGTTCTGCGCGAAGGCCGCGATGCACAGCTGGGCGAAGGGCCTGTCGCGGATGGTCGGCAGGCACGGGATCACGGTCAACTCGATCGCGCCGGGGCGTATCCATTCCGAGCAGATCCTGCGCAACTATGCGCCCGAATTCCGGCAATGGCAGGCCGACCACGAGATCCCGATGGGCCGCTACGGCGAGCCCGAAGACCTCGCTGGCCTGGTCTGTTTCCTCGCGTCCCCGCGCGCGGGCTACATCACCGGCGCGGTGATCCCGGTCGACGGGGGCCTGCGCCGCTACCAGTTCTGATCCGATCACGCATGACGAACAATGGGAGGATCCGCCGATGAACCCGACGCGTCGTTCACGTCTCCGATGGCTCAGTGCCCTCGTGCTGGTCGCGCCCTGGCTCGCGCCGGCGCCTGCGGCCGCGCAATCGGATTGGCCGAACAAGCCGATCCGCTTCGTCGTGCCGTTCGCGCCCGGCGGCACGTCCGAGATCGTCGCGCGATCGGTCGCGGCCGAACTCGGCAAACAGCTCGGGCAGTCCGTCTACGTCGAGAACAAGCCGGGAGGCGCCGGCACCGTCGCGATGTCCGACGTCGCGAAGTCGCCGCCCGACGGCTACACGATGATCCTCGGGCACGTCGGCACGCTGGCCGTCAACCCGACGATGCTCACGAGCCAGCCCTACGACGTCAACAAGGACTTCCTGCCGGTCACGCTGCTGGCGAAGGTGCCCAACGTCTTCGTCATCCATCCGGATGTGCCGGCGAAGGACCTCAAGGAGTTCATCGAGTACGCGAAGAAGAATCCGGGCAAGCTCAACTACGGCTCCGCGGGCAATGCCAGCGCAGGCCACCTCGCGATGGAGTACCTGAAGCTCGTCTCCGGCATGGACATCGCGCACATCCCGTACAAGGGCACGGGCCCGCAACTCACCGACCTGCTCGCGGGGCGCACGCAAGCGTCGTCCGCGGGCCTGCCCGCGCTCGCACAGCACATCAAGAGCGGCAAGTTGCGCGCGATCGCGGTCGGCACGCCGCAGCGGGTCCCGCAGATGCCGGACGTGCCGACCGTCGCCGAAACGGGCTACAAGGACTTCGAGACCTCGCAGTGGTACGGGATCCTCGTGCCGGCGGGAACGCCGCCCGACCTCGTCCGGCGCCTGCAGGAGGAATCGCAGAAGGCGCTGCGCTCGGCCGCGGTGTCCGAGCGGTTCGCCGCCGACGCCGCAGTCGCCGGCGGCGGGCCGCCCGCGGAGTTCGCCGCGTTCATCGCGCGAGAGCAGGCGATCTGGAGCGACATCGTGAAGCGGGCGAAGATCCACTCGGACTGAAGTCGTTCACTCCGGGTCGAGCTGAAGCGGGTTGGGTCGCCTCCGCTCGATCGACCACTTCGCGAGCGCCGCCGCACGGTAGACGCCGTGCGCGAACTTGCCGTACGGCATCGTCAGGAACAGGCCCATCACGAACCCGAGGTGCACGGCGAGCAGGAGCGCCATCGCGCCGGAGTCGCGCCAGGCGAGCAGCGCGAGGCCCGTCAGGCTCGTGAAGAACAGGAGCGCGATGAAGCCGAGGTCCATCGGCCGCTGCGCGGGATCGACGTGCAACGGCGCGCGCCGCAGGTTGAGCCACAGGAGCCCCGCGGGCCCCACGAGCAGCGCGATGCCGCCGGCGGTTCCGAGCAGGACCGGCAAGTCGCTGAGTGCGTACGGGGCTGGACGACCCAGCGCGTAGTGGTAGACCGTCGCGACGCAGGTCGCGGCGAAGCAGGCCAGGAACCCGTAGAACGTGAGGTGATGGTAGACGCGGCGCGCGAGCGTGTAGCGATCGTCCTGCTCGTTGCATCCTTCGCCGTGCCCGCCGTCGAGGTACTTCAGCGTCAGCGCGGCGGCGGCCGCTTCCCCGAACGCACCGCCGACGCTCGACGTGGGCGCGCCATCGCGCCAGAAGCGCCGCACACCGATCGCGAGCGCGAGGATCGCGAGCGCGAACACCGCGCCGAACGTTCCCACCAGCAGATTGTGCGGGAACACCGCGTAGAAGTTGCCCGCGAGCGGCGGATGCGTGACGCGGCCGGTGAGCGCGAGCATCAGCACGAGGAACAGCGCGAGGCCGATCGCCAGCGCGAGTGCGACCGCGACGCCGTTGGCGCGGTAGAGCACGCCGAGTGCCTTCGGCCACGCGTACTCGGTGTAGGTGCCGACGCGCACACGCGCCATCGTCCGCGGCACGTTGACGCCGAAGTCGTGCGGCGGCGCGTACTGGCACGCATGCAGGCACGCGCCGCAGCCGTGGCAAAGGTTCGCGAGGTAGTGGACGTCGTTACGGCCGAACGCCAGGCGCAACGTCATCGCCGGGAACACCGCGCAGTAACCTTCGCAGTAGCGGCACGCGTTGCAGATCTGGAGGATGCGAGCCGCCTCGGCTTCCGCCTCCCGCGAGGTTCCCCGGCCTTCCGCGAGGCCGCGCGCCTCCGCCGCGAGCGCGTCAAGCCGCTGCATTTCGCCCTTCCCCGCGCGCGGCCGCGGCAGCTTCGCGCCCGGCGATGCGCCCGAAGGCCGTCCCGATCGTCATGCCGACGCCCGCCGTGTAGCCCTTGCCGAGCACGTTCCCGGCCATCATCTCGCCCGCGACGAACAGATTCGGGCTGGGCCGGCCGCCGAAATGCACCGCGGCGCGCTCGTCCGTCCTGAGGCCGAGGTAGGTGAACGTGATGCCCGGTCGCAACGGGTAGGCGGTGTAGGGCGGCCGGTCGATCGCGCATGCCCAGTGCGACTTTGCTGGCACCAAACCCTCGGTGCGGCAATCGTCGAGCACGGTGTGGTCGAAGGTGCCGGCGCGGCACGACGCGTTGTACGCGCTCACCGTGCGCACGAACGCGTCCGGATCGAGGCCCATCTCGCGCGCCAGCGTATCCGGCGTCGCCGCGCGCGCGCCTTCGTATACCGGCGGCATGAACCGGCCTACCGCCTTCGCGTCGATCACCGACCAGCCAATCTGGCCCGGCTGCTGCGCGACCAGCCGGCCCCAGACGGCGTAGCGCTTGGGCCAGAAGTCCTCGCCCTCGTCGTAGAAGCGCTGCGCGTTCCGGTTGACGACGATGCCCAGCGACACGCAGTCGACGCGCGTGCAGATGCCGCCGTCGTAGAGCGGCGCACGCGCGTCGATCGCGACGCAATGCGACTGCGACGGATCGCCGACGGCATCGGCTCCCGCATCCAGCATGCTCTTAAGCACCACGCCGGTGTTGAACCTCGTGCCGCGGATCAGGAAGTTGTCGGCGGGCCACTCGCCGTCGGCGTTGCGTCCCCAGGCTGCGCGCAGCCACTCGCGGTTCGACTCGAAGCCCCCCGCCGCGAGCACGCAGGCCCGCGCCTCGATGCGCTCGCCGGCGACGCGCGCACTGGCGAAGCGGTCGCCGTCCATCTCGATCGCGTCGACCGGCGCGTCGTATCGAACTGCGATGCCGAGGCGTTCTGCGCTGCGGTAATACGCGTTGACCAGCGCCTTGCCTCCCCCC
Organism: Casimicrobiaceae bacterium; assembly: GCA_036559685.1. GTDB lineage: Bacteria > Pseudomonadota > Gammaproteobacteria > Burkholderiales > Casimicrobiaceae > VBCG01. The sequence goes on along the minus strand of DATBSV010000326.1, from coordinate 354 downwards.
AGGAAGAACGCGTTGGTGCGCGACAGCTGCAGCGTTCCCGACAGCGACGGCTGGAAGCGGACGCCGTGCGAGCGCATCCAGTCCCGGCAGCGCGCGGAGTCGCGGATCGCGAGCCGCGCGAGCGCTTCGTCGGTCGCCCCGCCGGTGACCTTGAGCAGGTCCTCCCAGAATTCCTGCTCCGGATACGCGCCGGTCAGGACGTCCTGCGGCGCCTCGTGCATGCATCGCAGGTTCCGGGTGTGCTGGGAGTTGCCACCGCGCCACGCGCGCGGCGCCGATTCGACGACGAGCACCGAGGCGCCGGCCTCGCGCGTCGTCAGCGCCGCACAAAGCGCGGCATTGCCGCCGCCGACT
>DATBSV010000325.1:0-5826 GCA_036559685.1 Casimicrobiaceae bacterium | reverse complement strand
CGTCGGCTGGCCGACGCCGACCGGGACGCTCTGGCCGTCCTTGCCGCACGTGCCCACGCCGGTGTCGAGCTGCATGTCGCTGCCGACCATCGTCACGCGCGTGAGCGCGTCGGGGCCGTTGCCGATCAGCGTCGCCCCCTTCACCGGGTAGACGAGCTTGCCTTTCTCGACCTTCCACGCTTCGGAGGCCGAGAACACGAACTTGCCGCTGGTGATGTCGACCTGGCCGCCGCCGAAATTCGCGGCGTAGAGGCCGTCGTCGACGGAAGCGAGAATTTCCTCGGGGTCCTTGTCGCCCGCGAGCATGATCGTGTTGGTCATGCGCGGCATCGGCAGGTGCGCGAACGACTCGCGGCGGCCGTTGCCGGTCGGCAGGACGCTCATCAGGCCCGCGTTGAGGCGGTCCTGCATGTAGCCACGCAGGATGCCGTCGTCGATCAGCACGGTCCGGCTCGTCGCGTGGCCTTCGTCGTCGACGTTGAGCGAGCCGCGGCGGCGCTCGATCGTGCCGTCGTCGATCACCGTGATGCCCTTCGCGGCGACGCGCTGGCCGACGCGTCCTGCGAACGCGCTCGTGCCCTTGCGGTTGAAGTCGCCCTCCAGCCCGTGCCCGATCGCCTCGTGCAGCAGGATGCCGGGCCATCCCGGCCCGAGCACGACGGTCATCGGCCCCGCCGGCGCGTCGCGTGCGGCGAGGTTGAGCAGCGCCTGGTCGACCGCGCGGCGCGCGTACTCCTCGAGCAGTGCATCGTCGAAGTACGCGTAGTCGAAGCGGCCGCCACCGCCCGAGTGGCCCTGCTCGCGCCGGCCGTTCTCCTCGACGATGACGGTGATCGACACGCGCACGAGCGGGCGCACGTCGGCGACGATCTCGCCGTCGCTTCGCGCGATCAGCACTGTCTCCTGCTCGCCGGCGAGCGATGCCATAACTTGCGCGACGCGCGGGTCGCGCGCGCGCGCCATCTTCTCGAGGCGCTCGAGCAGCGCGACCTTCGACGCCTCGTCGAGGCTCGACACCGGATCGTCGCCGCGGTAGAGATGACGCGCCGGGCCGCGCTTGCCGAGCGGCGCCGACGCCGACTGGCCCTGGCGGCCGATCGCGCGCACCGCCCCGGCCGCCTCGTCGAGCGCGGCGGGCGTGATGTCGTCGGAATACGCGAATGCCTGGCGGTCGCCGGACACGGCGCGCACGCCGACGCCTCGATCGATGTTGAAGCTGCCCGCCTTGACGATGCCTTCCTCGAGGCTCCAGCTTTCGAAGCGCGCGTGCTGGAAGTAGAGATCGGCGAAGTCGACGTGGTGCTCGTGGATGGCGCCGATCACTTGCGACAGCCGTGCCGGCGTCAGGCCCGCGGGCGCGAGGAGCAGCGACGAGGCCTCGGCGACGAGCGCCTCGGCGACGGGAGGAACGGAGAGGTCGGTCATGGCGAAAGGATACTCCCGCAACTTGTGGCGACCGGCGCCAGAAGCAACAGCCGCGGCGACCGAAGGGCCGTCCCGAGGTCGCCGCCGCCCCCTGGGGGGACGCTCGCGAAGCGAGCATCGGAGGGATCCATCGGTCCTAGATCGCGCCTTGCCCGAGGTAGGTCGCGGCGACGCGCGGGTTCGCGGCCAGCTCGGCGCTCGGGCCCGCGAGCACGAGCTCGCCGGTCTCGAGCACGTAGCCCTCGTCGGACACTTGCAGCGCCGCGCGAGCGTTCTGCTCGACCAGCAGGATCGACACGCCCGACTCGCGCAAGCCCACGATGATGCTGAAGATCTCGCGCACGATCAGCGGCGCGAGTCCGAGCGAAGGCTCGTCGAGCATCAGGAGCTTCGGCCGGCCCATCAGCGCGCGACCGAGCGCGAGCATCTGGCGCTCGCCGCCCGACAGTGTGCCGGCGAGCTGCTTGCGCCGGTCCGCGAGCCGCGGGAAGCGCTGGTAGACCTCGTCGAGCGCGCGCCGGGTCGCCGCCTCGCCGTCGCGTCGCCTCGCGAACGCGCCGAGCTCGAGGTTGTCTGCGACGCTCATCGATGCGAACAGCTCGCGCTTCTCGGGCACGAGCATGAGGCCGCGCGCGACGCGCGCTTCCACCGGCAGCCCCGCGAGCGACTCGCCCTGGTAGACGATCGCGCCCTCGGAAGGCATCAGGCCCATGATCGCGGCGAGCAGCGTCGTCTTGCCCGCACCGTTGGGACCGATCACCGTCGCGATGCGGCCCTCGCCTGCCGACAGCGACACGTCGTGCACCGCCTCGACCTTGCCGTAGCGCACCGACAGGTGCCCGACGTCGAGCAGGACGCTCATACCCCGCCCAGGTAGGCTTCGCGCACCGTCGGGTTGCGCTGGATGTCGGCGGGCAGCCCTTCTGCGAGCTTGATGCCGAAGTCCATCACGACGAGCCGGTCGGTGAGCCCCATCACGAAATCCATGTCGTGCTCGACCAGCAGGATCGTCATTCCCTCGGACTTGAGCGAGCGCAGCAGCTTGGCGAGCTCCTGCTTCTCGAGATAGCGAAGTCCCGCGGCCGGCTCGTCGAGCAGCAGGAGCGTCGGATCGCACGCGAGCGCGCGCGCGATCTCGACGATGCGCTGCTGGCCGAGCGGCAGGCTGCCCGCGGCATCGAACACGTGCGGCGCAAGACCGCAGCGCTCGATCTGGCGCACCGCCTCCGCGCGGGCGCGCGCCTCCTCGCGCCGCTCGAGGTGCAGCGCGGCGCGCCACAACCCCGCGCGTCCGCGCAGGTACGCGCCGAGCGCGACGTTGTCGAGCACGCTCATCGACGCGATCAGCTTGACGTGCTGGAACGTGCGGCCGATGCCGCGGCGCGCGATCTCGTACGGCGGCTTGCTGCCGATCGGCGTACCGCGGAAACGGATGTCCCCGGAGGTCAACGCCAACGCGCCCGAGATCAGCGCGAACGTCGTGCTCTTGCCCGCGCCGTTCGGGCCGATCAGGCCCAGGATCTCGCCGCTGCGGATCTCGAAGCTCAGGTCGTTGACGGCGACGAGCCCGCCGAACGCCTTGTGCGCGGCCCTGACCTCGAGCAGCGGCCCTTCCTGCGGCGGATGGTGGCGCACCGGCAGCGGCGCGGCTTCCCGGACTGGCGCAGGCGGCGAGCGCGGCAGCAGGCGCTCGATCCACGGCCACACGCCGTCGCGCGCGCGCTGCAGGATCACGATCAGCAGCACGCCGAACACGATCATCTCGAAGTTGCCCGAGCGGCCGAGCAGCTGCGGCAGGACGTCCTGCAGCACCTGCTTCAGCAGCGTGATCAGCGTCGCGCCGACCACCGCGCCCCACACGCTGCCCGCGCCGCCGACGACCGCCATGAACAGGTACTCGATGCCCATGGTGATCGAGAACGGCGTCGGGTTGACGAAGCGTTGCAGGTGCGCGTAGAGCCAGCCCGACACGCACGCGAGCAGCGCCGCGTAGACGAACACGACGATCTTGAGGCGCGCGCCGTCGACGCCGAACGCCTCGGCCATCTCGAAGCCGCCGCGCAGCGCGCGGATCGCGCGGCCCGGCCGCGAGTCGAGCAGGTTGTTGGTCGCCCACAGCGCCGCGAGCGCGATCAGCCAGATCAGGAAGAAAATCGCGCGCTCGCTGCGCAGCTCGAAGCCGAACAGCGTGAGCGCCGGGATGCCGGTCATGCCCGTGTGGCCGCCGAGGATCCCGAGATTGCCGAACAGGAACGACAGGCTGATCCCCCACGCGATCGTCGCGAGCGGCAGGTAGTGCCCTTTCATGCGCAGCGTGACGAAGCCGAGCGCGAGCGCGACGAGCGCGGTGAACGCGACGCCGATCGCGAGGTTGAGCCAGGGCGAGATGCCGTACTGCGTCGTCAGGTAGGCGGTCGTATACGCACCGAGGCCGACGAATGCCGCCTGGCCGAACGAGGTCTGGCCCGCGACGCCCGTCAGCAGCACGAGCCCCAGCGCGACGATGCTGTAGAGCCCGATGTAGTTGCCGAGCGTGACCCAGAACTGCGGCGCCAGCACCGGCACGAGCGCCAGCAGCACGACCAGCGCTGTCACGACCGCTCGCGACCAGCTGAGTCGCATCGGCCTATTCCTCGTCCTCGTGGTGGTGCGTCGTCAGGCTGCGCCACAGCAGCACCGGCAGGATCAGCGTGAAGACGATCACCTCCTTGAACGCGCTCGCCCAGAACGACGAGAACGACTCGAGCAGGCCGACCAGCAGCGCGCCGGCGGCCGCGGCCGGGTAGCTCGCCAGCCCGCCGATGATCGCGCCGACGAAGCCCTTGAGCGAGATCAGGAAGCCCGAGTCGTAGTACACGGTCGTGATCGGGCCGATCAACACGCCGCAGAATGCGCAGACCAGCGCGCCGACGGTGAACGTGAGCGTCCCCGCGAACGACGGCGAGATGCCGGCGAGCCGCGCGCCGACGCGGTTGACCGCGGTCGCGTGCAGCGCGCGTCCGTAGAGCGTGCGGTTGAAGAACCACGCGAGCGCGACGATCAGCGCGAGGCTGGTGGCGACGACGAGCAGGCTCTGGCCGCTGACGATCACGCCGCCAACCTCGAACGACGCCCCTGTGAAGGGCGGAGTGCGCGAACCTTCGGCGCCGAAGAACCACAGCCCGAGCCCGAGCAGCGTGAAGTGCAGGGCCACCGAGACGATCAGGAGCACCAGCACGCTCGCCTCGGCGATCGGCTCGTAGACGATCCGGAACAGGAGCGGCCCCAGCGCCGTCACCGCCGCGAGCGTCAGCGCGATCTGGATGACGAACGGCGGCTGCATCGGCGCGACCAGCACGAGGACACCGGCGATCGCGAGCGGCGCGCCGGTCCACGCCGCGAGCCGCGGAGCGAGCCTTCGCCAATCGCCCGCGCGCGCGGTGCGCGCGAGCTCGAGGAGGCCCGCGACGAGCGCCATCGCCGCGAGCAAGCCGGCGATACCGGACGCCTTGCCGAGCTGCAGGCCCGCGAGCGTCAGCGTGCCGTACGCGACGAACTCGCCCGACGGCACCCAGATCACGCGCGTGACCGCGAACACCAGCACGAGCGCGAGCGCGAGCAGCGCGTAGATCGCGCCGTTGGTGATGCCGTCCTGCGCCAGCAGCGCGGCGATCGTCACGTCCATCGCCGCGCCGCCTTTTCTTACCGGTGCGAAACGCCCTGGCGGGCTATTTCACGAGGACCCATTTGTCGTTGTCGATCCTCACCATCACGCGCGCCCGGTTGTCGAGGCCGTTGTGGTCGTTCGCATTCATCACGAACACGCCGTGCGTCGCGACGACGTTCGCCTTCTCGAGCGCGTCGCGCAGCGCGGTGCGGAATTCCTTGGTGCCCGGCTTGCCGGCCTTCAGCGCGTCGGGGACCGTCGCCCTGAGCAACAGGAACGTGTCGTAGGCATGGCCGCCGAAGGTCGACCGCGTGCCGAACTTCTTCTCGTAGGCAGTGATGTACTCGGCCGCGACCTTCTTGATCGGGTTGCTGTCGGGCAGCTGCTCGTAGACCAGCATCGGGCCCGACGGCAGGAGCGTTCCCTGCCCGTCCTTGCCGACGACGCGCAGGAAGTCGGGATTGGCGACGCCGTGGGTCTGGTAGATCTTGCCCTTGTAGCCGCGCGCGACGAGCTCCTTCTGCGGCGTCGCGCCGGGCGTGCCGGCAGCGCCGATCAGGATCGCGTCGGGCTTCGCGGCGACGAGCTTCAGCACCTGGCCGGTGACGGAGGTGTCGTTGCGGTTGTACTTCTCCTCGGCGATCACCTTGATGCCCGCGGTCTGCGCCGAGCGCTTCATCTCGGCGAGCCAGCCGTCGCCGTACGCGTCGGCGAAACCGATGTAGCCGATCGTCTGGACGCCGTTCGCCTTCATG
>DATBSV010000324.1:0-6529 GCA_036559685.1 Casimicrobiaceae bacterium | reverse complement strand
GACCGGGATGCGCTCGGCGCCGAACAGCGTCGCGGCGAGGGCGAGCAGGACGATCGCGAGGCCGACGGCCCAGCGCGGCGCGCCGCCGATGGCGCGCGCGACCCGGGCGGCGAGCGGGCTCGCCAACGCGCGCTAGCGGCGCCGCCGCAGCCGGATCGCGGCGAGGCCGGCGAGCGCCATCGCGACGAGCGCGAGGCCCAGATCGTCGAGCGCGGGAATCGCCTCGGCGAGCGTCGCCTTCAATACCGCGACGTACGCGGGATCGGCCACGGCCGGCGAGAACGCGCCGTCGCCGGCGTAGCTTGCCGTGATCGCAAGCGTTCCGGCCGCGTCGGGCGCGGTCGTCGCGAAGGCCGCGACGCCGTCGACGATCGGCAATTCGCCCAGATCGCGTGTCCCGGCGCGCACCCGCACGGTTCCGGCGGGCCGCGCCGTCGTGCCCACGGCCTCGATCACGACGCGGCCGCTGACCGCGCCGCCGGCACGCGCGTGCGCCGGAGCGACGAGCGTCAGCTTGGGCGACGGCAGCACGATGCCCTTGATGACGAAGAGGTCGACCGGGCCGAGCGTCGACGGCGCGAACGGCGGCACGCCCTCGAAGCCGGCGCACACGCGGAAGCGGCCGATCGCGAGATCGGCGTATTGCTGCTGCGCGATGCCGCCTGCGAGCGTCGCGGTCTTCACGTTCGGCGTGACCGGATCCGCGCCGCTCTCGAACGGGGCGGGGCAACGCGTCCCCGGTCCGGCGATCCACACCGTGAGCGTTCCCGCCGGGGTCAGGCCGTTGGCGGCCAAGACGGTCGCCGTGACCGTCACGACCTGGCCGGCGACCACGGGATTGGGCGCGATCGCGAGCTTCACCGTCGTGGTGATCCTCTCGACGACGAGCTGGAAGTCGCGCGAATCGAACTGCGTCAGCGAGTCGCGCACGCGCACCGTGAAGCCGAACGTGCCCGGCGTGGTCGGCGTGCCGGCAATGCGGCCGTCCTCGCTCAGCGTCAGCCCCGGCGGCAGAGCACCGCCCGGAAGGTCCCACCGGTACGGCGGAAGCCCGCCGGTCGCCTGCAGCTGGATCGACACCGGCGCGCCGACGAACAGCGGCGGCGCGAGCGGCGGCGGCGTCGCGACCTGCAGCGGCGGATTGATGATGTCGACGGTCGAGACCTGCGCGTCCGGCGGCACGACACCGTTGGTCGCGCGCAGCGTGACGAGGAAGGCGCCGGTCTTGGTCGGCGTCCCCGACACGCGTCGCGTCGCGTCGTCGTAGGACAATCCGGGCGGCAAGCCCTCGGCCGTGACGACGACCGGCGCGGTGCCGGTCACGGTGACCTGGTGGAGGTACGGCAGCCCGACGAACGCGGGCGACGGCAGCGGCGGCGACGTGATCTTCGGCGGAATGCCGCCGACCACCGTCAGCGTCGCCTGGATGCGCGTGACCGTACCGCCGCCGTTCGACGTGATCGGGCCGATCGACTGGACCACGTCGCGCGTCGTGTCGCTGTCGACGGTGACCGGGATCACGATGTCGCAGCTGTCGAACACGCCGAGCGATGCGCCCCGCACCTGCACGCCGTTGCTCGTCGGCGTCAGGGTGCCGCGGCACTGCGTCGGGTCGAGCGTGCCGACCGGGTGCATGCCGGCCGGGAACACGACGTCGAACGCGATGCTCTGGATCGTGCCGTCGTTGGTGTTCTCGAGGTGGACGCGCAGGTTGGTCGGCTTGCCCGACTGGATCGTCGGCGGCAGGAACGTCACGCCGGCGTCGAGGTCGCCGGAGCTTTGCGCCGAAACCGGCGTGGGAAAGGTAACGACGAGGGCGAGGACGAGCGCGCCCGCGAGCGCGGCGGCCAGGCGAGGGATTGGAGCCATGGCAGGCATCATAGCCTCGCGGCCCCGGGCGCGTCTGCCGGGCGCAACGCTACAATTCGCCACCGCGCCCTCGCGAGGTCCCCGAAACGCCCATGCTCGAAGCGCACGACCTCGCCGCGAGGCGCGGGACCGCGCGGCTGTTCGCGGGGCTCGGCCTCGCGGTCGCCGGCGGCGAAACGCTCGTCGTCACCGGCGCCAACGGGCGCGGCAAGACGACGCTGCTCCGCATGCTCGCCGGCCTGACGGTCCCCGAGGCGGGCGAGATCCGCCTCGACGGCGCGCCCGTGCGCGCGTTCTCGCCCGCGCTGCGCGCGGCCGTGACGTTCGCCGGCCACGCGCTCGCGCTCAAGGACGAGCTGAGCGCGCGCGAGAACCTCGCGTCGCTTGTAACGCTCTGTGGCGCACAGGTTGACGACGCCGCGCTCGACGCGGCGCTCGACCGCGTCGCGCTCGGCGAGCGCAAGCGCCTGCCCTCGCGCCTGCTGTCGCAAGGCCAGCGGCGGCGCGTGGGGCTCGCGCGGCTCGCGCTGTCGCGCCGTCGCGTCTGGATCCTCGACGAGCCGGTCACGGCGCTCGACGCGTCGGGCGCGGCGCTGCTCGGCGAGCTCGTCGCCGCGCACCTCGAGCGCGGCGGGCTCGCCGTCGCCTCGACGCACGTACCACTCGCGCTGCCGCCCGCACGCGTGCGCACGTTGTCGCTGGATTGATGGCGACGCTCGCGCAGCGCGACGATCCCGAGGACGGCGGCGACGCGCTGGCCGGCCTCGCGTGGGCGCTCGCGCGCGATCTCAGGCTCGCGCTGCGCACGCCCTCGGAGCTCGGCGTGCAGCTCCTGTTCTATGTCGTCGTCGTGACGCTGTTCCCGCTCGCAACGTCGCCCGATCGCGCGCTGCTCGCGGCGCTGGGCCCGGGCGTCCTGTGGGTGGCGGCGCTGCTCGCGTCGCTCCTGTCGCTCCCGCGCCTGTTCGCGCTGGACCTGGCCGACGGCACGCTCGAGCAGATGGCGATGTCGCCACGGCCGCTGCCCGCGATCGTCTCCGGTAAAATACTCGCGCACTGGCTGACGACGGGACTGCCGGTCGTGCTGCTGTCGCCGCTGGCCGCGCTCCAGTATGGCCTCGACGCCGGCGAGATCGTCGTCCTCGCCGCAGGGCTGGCGCTCGGCACGCCGATCCTGTCGCTGCTCGGCGCGATCGGCGCGGCGCTGACGCTCGGCGTGCGCGCGGCCGGGGCGCTGGTCGCGTTGCTGGTGCTTCCGCTCTACGTGCCGGTGCTGATCTTCGGCGCCGGCGCGGTCGATGCGTTCCGCGCGGGCATGGCGTTCGACGCGAACCTGTCGCTGCTCGGCGCCGGGCTGATCGCGGCGGCGCTCGGCGCGCCGTTCGCGGCGGCGGCCGCGGTGCGCATTGCGCTGGACTGACGGACGACCGATGACGATCAACTGGTTCCGCTACGCCTCGCCGGCGACCTTCCTGCCGGTCGCGGAGCGGCTCGCGCCCGCGTTCGCCGTCGCGGCGGCGCTGCTGGCGCTCGCGGGACTCTACGTCGGATTCATCGTCGCGCCGACCGACGCGACCCAGGGCGAGGCGTACCGGATCATCTACGTCCACGTGCCGACCGCGTGGATGGCGATGTTCGTCTACCTGGTGATGGCGTTCTGGAGCGCGCTCGCGCTCGCGTTCAACACGCGTCTTTCCGCGATGATGGCGCAGGCGCTCGCGCCCTCCGGCGCGCTGATGGCGTTCCTCGCGCTGTGGACCGGCGCGTTCTGGGGCCGCCCGACCTGGGGCACCTACTGGGCGTGGGACGCGCGCATGACCTCGACGCTCATCCTGCTGTTCCTCTACTTCGGCGTCATCGCTCTGCGCAACGCGATCGACGATCCGCGCCGCGCGGACCGCGCGTGCGCGGTGCTGACGCTCGTCGGCGCGGTCAACGTTCCGATCATCTATTACTCGGTGCGCTGGTGGAACACACTGCACCAGGGCGCTTCGGTCAGCCCGACCGGGTCCTCGATGGCGACGACGATGCTGGCCGGCATGCTGCTGATGACGCTGGCGGCGTGGATGTGGTGCATCGCGGCTGCGCTGTGGCGCGTCGGTGCCGTCATCCTCGAGCGGGAGCGCGGCACCGCGTGGGTCGACGCGCTGCCGGTTACGAAGGGCGCGTCGTGAGACGCGCCGTGGCGAAGGGCGCATCATGAGCGCGTACGCGTTCTACGTGGGGATGTCGTACGGCGCCTGCGTCGTCGCGATCGTCGCCGAGGCGCTGATGCTGCGCGCGCGGCGCCGCCGCGCGCGTGCGGAGGCCAAGGCATGAAGGCGCGCTACCGCCGCTTCGCCTGGATCGGCGCGGGGCTTGCTGCCGTCGCCGTCGCGGTCGCGCTCGTGCTGAACGCGTTCAGCAGCAACCTCGTGTTCTTCTACTCGCCCTCGCAGGTGCTCGCGAACGAGGCGCCGCGCGGGCGGGCGTTCCGCATCGGCGGCATGGTCGAGGACGGCAGCCTCAAGCGGGACCCGGGCTCGCTCGCGATCAGCTTCTTCGTCACCGACACCGTGCGAAAGGTGCCGGTCGCCTACACTGGCCTGCTGCCCGACCTCTTCAAGGAGGGCAAGGGCGTCGTCGCGGAAGGCTCGCTCGGCACCGACGGGGTGTTCCGCGCGACCTCGGTGCTGGCGAAGCACGACGAAAACTACATGCCACCTGAAGCCGCTGCCGCGATCGAGCAGGCGAAGAAAGGCGGGAAGATGACGAGCAAGGACGCGCCATGATCCCGGAGATCGGTCAACTCGCCCTCGCGCTGGCGTTCGTCGTGGCGCTCGCGCAAGGGACCGTGCCGCTCGTCGGCGCCCACCGCGGCGATGCGGCGCTGATGGGATTCGCGCGGCGCGCGGCGCTCATCCAGTTCGTGCTGGTCGCGATCGCGTTCGGCTGCCTCGCCGCCAGCTTCCTCAAGTCCGACTTCTCGGTGCTGAACGTCGCGCAGAACTCGTTCACGACGCTGCCCGCGCAGTACAAGTTCGCCGCCGCGTGGGGCTCGCACGAAGGGTCGCTGCTGCTGTGGGCGCTGATGCTGGCCGGCTGGTCGGCGGCGGTCGCGCTGCGCTCGCGGAACCTGCCGGCGCCGATGCTCGCGCGCGTGCTCGCCGTGATGGGCCTCATTGCGGTCGGCTTCCTCGCGTTCCTGCTTCTGACGTCGAACCCGTTCGAGCGGCTCGTGCCGCCGGCGCCCGAGGGGCGCGACCTCAATCCGCTGCTGCAGGACCCCGGGATGGTCATCCACCCGCCGCTCCTGTACATGGGCTACGTCGGGTTCTCGGTCGCGTTTTCATTTGCGATTGCCGCGCTGATCGGCGGGCGGCTCGACGCGTCGTGGGCGCGCTGGTCGCGCCCGTGGACGACCGTCGCGTGGTGTTTTTTGACGCTCGGCATCATGCTCGGCAGCGCGTGGGCGTACTACGAGCTCGGCTGGGGCGGCTGGTGGTTCTGGGACCCGGTCGAGAACGCGTCGTTCATGCCCTGGCTCGTCGGCACCGCGCTCATCCATTCGCTCGCGGTGACCGAGAAGCGCGGCACGTTCAAGAGCTGGACCGTGCTGCTCGCGATCGTCGCATTCTCGTTGTCGTTGCTCGGCACCTTCCTTGTGCGCTCGGGCGTGTTGACGTCGGTGCACGCGTTCGCGACCGATCCGGCGCGCGGCGTCTTCGTGCTCGCGTTCCTGGTGATCGTGATCGGCGGCTCGCTCGCGCTCTACGCTGCACGTGCCGGGGCGGTCGGCGGTGGTGCGTCGTTCGCGCCGGTCTCCCGCGAGTCGATGCTGCTCGCCAACAACATCCTGCTCATCGTCGCGATGGCGAGCGTGCTGCTCGGCACGCTCTACCCGCTGTTCCTCGACGCGCTCGACGCCGGCAAGATCTCGGTCGGCCCGCCCTACTTCGAGTCCGTGTTCGGTCCGCTGATGGCGCCGCTCGTGTTCCTGATGGGCGTCGGCCCGGTCGCGAGTTGGCGCCGCGCCGAGCTGCCGACGCTGTGGACGCGACTGCGCTGGGCGCTGGGTGTCGCGATCGCGTGCGCGCTCGTGCTGCCATTCGTCCTCGGCCGCTGGTCGCCGCTCGTCGCCGCCGGGCTGTTCCTGGCGCTGTGGGTCGTCGCCGCGACGGCCTCGATCGTCGTGCAGCGCTTTCGCACCATGCCGCAGGCGACCTTCGTCGAGAAGCTGCGCTCGAACGCGTCGTCGTGGTACGGCATGCTGGTGGCACACCTCGGCATCGCGGTGTTCATCGTCGGCGTGACGCTGGTCAAGGGGTACGAAGTCGAGCGCGACGTGCGCCTCGACCCGGGCCAGAGCGTCGACGTCGGCGGCTACGCGTTCGCGTTCAAGGGCATCGAGGAGAAGCCTGGCCCGAACTACCAGGCGCTCGTGGGCACGGTCGAGGTGCGGCGCGGCGGGACGCTGGTCGAGGTGCTGCACCCGGAGAAGCGCGTCTACCGCGCGAGCGGCCAGACCATGACCGAGGCGGCGATCGACACGCGGCTCTCCGGAGACCTCTACGTATCCTTGGGCGAGCCGGTCACCGATGCCGGCCATGCGGGCGCCTGGGGCGTTCGCATCTACGTCAAGCCGTTCATCGATTGGATCTGGGGCGGCTGCCTCATGATG
>DATBSV010000323.1:0-13622 GCA_036559685.1 Casimicrobiaceae bacterium | reverse complement strand
GATGGCGGCGCCACTTGGACTCGCGTGACCAAGGGTCTCGGCGCAGGTGCGGTCACGTCGATCGCGATCGACCCGGCGAATCCCGACACCGTCTATGCCGCCGTGTACCTGTCGGGCGTCTTCCGAAGCACCGATCGCGGAGCGACGTGGAGCGCGCTGGACGCGGGGCTGCGCGACGCCGCCGTGCGCCAGGTCGCGCTCGATCCGTTCCGGCCAGGGCGCCTCTATGCGGCGACCAATAGCGGCGTCTACGCGGTCGATTTGTCCACCGGCTTGCCGGCAGGCCGTCGCCGCGCGATCGAGTTCTACCACGCCGCGTTCAACCACTACTTCGTGTCGGCAGATCTCGACGAGATCACCGGGCTCGACGACGGCGCATTCCAGGGGTGGCAACGCACCAACTTCGGGACGCTCGTCGCGGAGCCGCAATCGCCCGGCAACCTGCCGACGTGCCGCTTCTTCGGCGTCGGCTTCGGCGTGCTGTCGTCGCACTTCTACACGCCGTACCCGGCCGAATGCGAGAGCCTCAAGACGAATCCGGCGTGGTTCTACGAGAAGATCGCGTTCGGCCTCGCGTTGCCGGATCCGCCTTCGCATGGATGCGCGCCAGGGACGCGGCCGTTGTTCCGCGCGTGGAATCGCAACATGGGCGGTGCGCCGAATCACCGCTACATGACCAGCCCCATGCTTCTCGACGCGATGATCGAGTTCGGCTGGATCTTCGAAGGCGACCTGCCGACGCGCGTCTTCGCGTGCGTCCCGGTCGAATGAAGACCGCCAGCTTCTTCGAATACACGGGACCCGGCCGCATCTCGATCGCGCGCTTCCCGCCGCGCGGCACGCCGGCGGGCTTCCGCGTCTACCGCGCCCTTGCTCCCGGGCCGTGGTTCAAGTCGGTGTCGGAGGCCGAATACCGCAAGCGCTACGCGGCGCAGCTCGCAGCACTCGATCCGAAGCGCACGTATCAGGATCTCGTTACGCTGACCGCGGACGACGAACCGGTGCTGCTCTGCTGGGAGCGCAAGGCCGACCTCGAGGCCGGCCGGGTGTTCTGCCATCGCCGCATCGTCGCCGAATGGCTGGGTAGCACCCTGGGCATCGACATGCCGGAGCGTTGACGAGCCAACGGACTGTCACAAGTGTCACAAAAGGTCATCCGGTAGCTTCGCGGACCCGGGGGCGCCTCCAGCGACCCCGGTCAACGAAGCGCATTCGTCGGCCATCCGGACCGGCGACATATGGTTATTCGTCCCCGCTATTACGACGTTCGTCGGTTACAGGCCGCCCGTCCTCGAAATCCGTCGTCGGCGACGGTGCCGCGTTGCGGCTGGCATGGATCTGGCTTGCTTAAAGGCCATCACCAAACCTGGGCCCAACAGCAACGGAAAATCAAAGGGTTGCACAGCCTCACCGAAACGCGACCCCGAATTTTCGCCGCTGATTAACTCGCCGACCCCCTGTCAGACGAACGATGAAAATCATGTCCCCCAAACTCGCTAGCCTGCGTTCCACCGCTCTCGCCCTTGGAGTGATCGCCGCCCTCGGCGCCACTCCCGCGTCGGCCCTTACCGCTACCGCGAACCTGGCGGTCTCGGCCTCCGTCGCGCAGAACTGCACCATCTCGACCAACCCGCTGGCGTTCGGCGCCTACGACCCGGTTGTGACCAATGCCTCGACCGACCTCAATGGCTCGGGCTCCGTCGTGGTGGCCTGCACCAAGGGCGCGACCGGCCTGTCGATCGGCCTCGGCAACGGCAACAACTTCTCGGCCACGCGCCGCATGACCGGCGGCGGCGATTTCCTCGCCTACGGCCTCTTCCAGCCGCCGAACAACACGCCGGGCACCGCGTGCTCGTTCCCGGCCTCCACCGCGTGGGGCACCACGGTCGGCACCAACACGCTCGGCCTGTCGAACTCGCCGGGGAAGGCGTCCCGCACGTACAACATCTGCGGAACGGTGACCGCCGGCCAGGACGTGACCGTCGCCTCGTACTCGGACACGGTCGTCGCCACGATCAACTTCTGACCGGTGCCCGCGGCCGATAGCCGCGGGACCGCGACGAGGGTCTGTCACGGAGGGCGGCCGGTCAGGCCGCCCTTCGCGTGTGGACGCACGCCTTGATCCCGAGCCGACTTCCGACGAGCGTCGCCCGCGCGAAGCGCCGGCGCGATCCGCGCGGACCGCGCTGGTCCGCCATCGCGCTCACGCTCGCCGTCGCGCTGATGATCGCCGCGATGCCCAAGGCACGCGCGGCGACGGCGACGGCGAACCTGCTCGTCACGGCGACGGTGTCGGCCACGTGCACGATCACGACCTCGCCGCTCGCCTTCGGCGCTTACGATCCCGTGGTCACCCACGCGTCGACCGCGCTCGACGCGACCGGCAGCGTGACGATCGCCTGCACGAAGGGATCGACCGGGCTGTCGGTCGGCATTGGCAACGGCAACGACTACTCGGGCGGCACGCGCCGGATGTCCGGCAGCGGCGACTTCCTGAGCTATGTGATCTATCGTCCGCCCAACAATACCCCCGGCACCGCCTGCACGTTCCCGGGCACGCTCGCCTGGGGCACGACGATCGGCACCAACACGCTCGCGCTGACCAACGCGACATCGAAGGCGCCGCGCACCTACAATGTCTGCGGCACGATCCCCGCCGGCCAGGACGTGACGGTCGCGACCTACAGCGACACCGTTGTCGCCACGATCAACTTCTGACGAACCTCTTGCGCTTCCTCCTCGCCGCGCTTCTCGCGCTCGCCACCGCCACCACCGACGCCGGGACGTTCCAGGTGACCCCGGTCCGGCTCGAGCTGTCGGCGAGCGCGACGTCGGCTGCGCTCACGATCAGGAACGACGGACCCGACGCCGTCGTCGTGCAGATGAGCGTCCTCAAGTGGACGCAGGCGGACAATGCCGACCGCTACGAGCCCACGCAGGAGGCGCTGGTGACGCCGCCGATCGCGACGATCCCGCCAGGCGGCGAGCAGCTCGTGCGCGTCGGACTGCGCCGCGCGCCCGAAGCGCGCAACGAGCTCGCGTACCGTCTTTACGTTCAGGAGGTGCCGCCGCCTCCTCAGCCGGGCTTCAGCGGGCTGCAGGTCGCGTTGCGCATCGGCATCCCGGTGTTCGTCGCCGCGCGCGCGTCCCCGGAGCGCGCGATCGACTGGAGCGCGAAGCTCGACCCGGGAGGTGCGCTGACGATCACCGCACGCAACCGCGGGAGCGTCAATTTGCAAGTGCGATCGATCGCCGCCGAAGCGCCGGACACGCGCGCCTCGTGGGCCAGCGACAGCGCGCTCACCTACGTGCTTCCGGGCAGCGACCGGTCGTGGACGCTGCCGCCGACCGGCACGGCCGCGGGCCGCCCCGCGAGCGTCGTCGTGAAAGCCGCCACCGATGCCGGCGACGTCGACACGCGCCTCGCCGTCCCCTAAGCCGGGGATCGCGACCGTGGCTGCGCTCTCGCTAGCCTTCGGCCTCGCGGCCGCGTCGGGAGCGGTGAGTGCGCAAGCCCCGATCGCTGCGACCGCGGCCGAGCCGCTGATCGTGACGATCGACCTGAACCGCGAACGCCAGCCCGGCACCTACGTCGTCCAGCGTACGAGCGACGGGAAGCTGTGGCTCGCCGTCGACGACCTCTCCAAGCTCCGGCTGCGCCGACCCGCCTTCGCGACGCGCACATTCGATGGCGCCGAGCACGTGCCAGTCGATGCGTTGCCCGACGCGCGCGCCACGCTCGACGCCAGGACACTCACGCTCGTGCTCGCCGTCGCGGCATCGGCATTCACCGACACCGACATCGCCGGCCGCCAGGCGAGGCTGCGCACGCCGACGCGTCCGCAGCTCGGCGGATTTTTCAACTACTCGCTGTTCGCGTCGCACGAGAGCGACCACACGCAGACGAGCGCGATCGTTGAAGCGGGCGCGTTCAGCCGCCTCGGCGTCGTCGTCACCGGATGGTTGCTGGGCGACAGCCCCGACACGTCGCAGTCGCGCGACGTGCGCCTCGAGACGACCTGGACGCTCGATTTCCCGGACAAGCTCACCACGCTGCGTGTCGGCGACACGGTCAGCAACCCGGGGCGCTGGGGACGGTCGCTGCGCTACGGCGGTGTCCAGTTCGGCACCAACTTCTCGGTGCAACCGTCGTTCATTACCCAACCACTGGCCAACGCAAGCGGCGCCGCCGCGCTGCCGTCGACGGTCGACGTGTTCGTCAACAACGCGCTGGTCGCGCAGGACCGCGTGCCGTCCGGCCCGTTCTCGATCGGCAACATCCCGACGGTCACCGGTGCAGGCGACGTGCGGCTCGTGGTGCGCGACATGTTCGGCCAGGAAACCGTGATCACGATGCCGTTCTACGGCGGCGTCAACCTGCTGCGCGCGGGCCTCGACGAATACTCGATCGAGGGCGGCACCGAGCGGCTCAACTTCGGCGAGGTCAGCAACGACTACGGCCAGGCGTTCGCGGTCGGCGTGTGGCGCCGCGGCATCACCGACGAGATCACGGCGGACGTGCGCGGCGAATGGTCGCGCGCATCGTCGGCCGTCGGCGCGGGCGCCGACTTCCTGGTCCCGCGCGTCGGCACTGCGAGCGTTGCGCTCGCGGTCAGTCGCCGCGAGGACGGCGCGACCGGCACGCTGGTCGGGGTCGGCATCGAGCGGCAGGCCGTGCCATTCAGTTTCGCGTTGCGCGGGCAGTGGACGTCGCCCGACTTCGCGCGCGTCGGGGACGCCGTCGACGTGCCTTCGCCGTGGCGGCAGCTCATCGCCGCGGCAGGCGTTCAATTCGGGCGCGGCGGCAACCTGTCGGGCACGTGGGTGCGCCAGGACTTCCGCGACCGCGACAAAGTGCAGGTGCTGTCGCTCAACTACTCGGTGCCGTTCCTCGAGCGCGCGACGATCGGCGTGTTCATGTCGCGCGCATGGGGCGAGGGCGGCAGCCTGTCGGTCGGCGCCGGGATCACGGTGCCGTTCGGGCTCGTCGACACGGCGAGCGTCGTCTACAACGGCGTCCGCAAGAGCGCGACAGGCAACCGCGACGATGTCGTCGCGACCGCGCAGCGCGCGCTGCCGATCGGCGAGGGCTTCGGCTACCGCGTCGCCGTCCACAGCGACGACCAGGCCGAGGCGGGCGCCGCGTACCAGGGTCCCTACGGCACCGTCGGCGTCGACGTCGGCTACGCCAAGGGCGAGACCGGCGTGCGCGCGAACCTGCAAGGCGGGTTCGGCTTCATCGGCGGCCACGTGTTCGCGAGCCGGGCGATCCGCGACAGCTTCGCGATCGTGCGCGTCGCCGACACGCCCGACGTCGAGATCACGCTCGACAACCAGGTCGCCGGACGCACCGGCCGCGACGGCACGATCGTGCTGCCGACGCTGCGGCCCTACGACGTCAACCGCATCGGCCTCAATGCGGGTACGCTGCCGCTCGAGCTCCAGGTCGAGCGGCTGTTCGACGAGGCGATTCCCT
Source organism: Casimicrobiaceae bacterium (assembly GCA_036559685.1). Classification (GTDB taxonomy): domain Bacteria; phylum Pseudomonadota; class Gammaproteobacteria; order Burkholderiales; family Casimicrobiaceae; genus VBCG01. The sequence continues at coordinate 8,146 of DATBSV010000323.1, read as the reverse complement.
ATTTCCGCAGCGGTGTCCTGGTCGACATGGCGGTGCGACGCGAGCGCGCGGCGGTCTTCAAGCTGCGCCGCGACGACGGCAGCGTGATGCCGTCGGGCGCGCTGGTGAGCATCGACGGGCGCACCGAGTTGTTCCCGGTCGCGCTCGACGGCGAGACCTACGTGACCGGCCTCGACGAGCGCACGACGCGTCTCAAGGCGCGCTGGGATGGGCGGACGTGCGCGTTCGCGATCGCCTGGCCCGGTGGCCGCGATCCGTTGCCGGACCTCGGCACCGTCCGCTGCGTCGGGGGCATGCAATGACGCGCGCGATCCTGCTCGCGGCTATCGGCGCGGCGCTCTTCGCGACCGATGCGCGCGCGGTGGCTTGCAGTGGCGCGACGACGCCGGTGGCGTTCGCCGCGTACAACGTCTTCGGCGCGGGCAATGTCGACTCGACCGGTACGGTCGTCGTGACGTGCTCCAAGGTCGTGGGCGACCCGAGCGGCGGGATTACGGTGAACTACGAAGTGGAGCTCGGGACGGGCAGCAGTGGCAACGTGACGCAGCGCACGATGCTGAGCGGCGCCAACACGCTCAACTACAATCTTTACACCAACAATGCGCGGAGCCAGCTCTGGGGCAACGGGATCAACGCGCCATCGGTCAGCGCCAGCTTCAGCCTCTCCAACGCGACGCCGTCGCGCAATCGCTCGCACACGGTGTACGGCCGCATCCCGCCGCTGCAGGACGCCACGGTCGGCCTCTACGGCGACAACATCCTGGTGACGATCCAGTACTGAAGCGGGCTAGAGCGGCCGCACGTCGAGCGCGACCGGCCACGGGTAGCGACCGGGACGGACGTCGCGGTCGAGCTCGAACCGGTAGTCGATGTGCGCCGGCATCTTTCGTCCGGCGTGGCCGGGCGCCGCCAGCGAGCCGCCGTCGCGGCCGAGCATCGCGCGACGCCCGTCGATCCAAAGCTCGACACTGCGGAAGATCGCGAGGCGCGGATGGACGTCGACACGGTAACCATTGCGCGACGTGCTTGTGATCGCCAACCGCGTGGCGCCGCGAACCTCGACGTACCCGCGCATGATGTCGTCGGCCGTCACATCGAGCGTCGAGGCCGCCGACACTACATCGATCTTCGTCGACGGGACGACGAAGGCGCTGACGCCGAGCATCGCGCCGCGCGAGTCCGCGAGCGCGGACGACGCGACAAGGGCGAGGACTAGGCCCAGCGAGACGACGGGACGCATGGCGGTCTCGGACGTGGAGACGGAGCCACGCTAGTCCCTCTCCCCCGGAACGCCAAGGGACCGAATTCCCGCGCCTGTGTCGGCGATCGTCCTACGTAGGCTACGAACGGCGTGCGGTCAGCTTGGCCTCGTACTCGCCGAGGCGCGAGACGCCGGTGGCTCGCGTTCCGTCGACGGTGAGGCGAACGGCGCGAAATGCGCCGTCGCGGTCATGGTACGAAAAGCCGATCTCGCGGCCCGACATGAACGGGCCCAGCAGCGGCTGCGCCTTGCCGCCGACGAGGATCGTTCCGCCGATCTTCTGGAATTGCTGGGCGATGTCCACTACAGCGACCTCAGTTCCGCGTTCGTCGGCAACTGACCAACGGCCACCCACCGGCGCCGGCACGACCCACAGGTAGGCGTCGAACGTCGAGCCCTTGATCGTCTCGTCGGGCTCCCAGTCGGCCATCGTGAACGTGTAGCTGACCACGCGCGTGCCAGGCTTCATCGCGAGGATCTGCGGACGCAGTTGCAGGTTGAGCTCGGGAAGGAGGTAGAGCGTGACGACGCTCGCGCGCGAGAAATCCTCTTTGAAGATGTCGCCGTGGACGATCGTCACGCGGTCGCCGACGCCGACGCGCTCCGCGTTGCGCTTCGCGAGCGCCGCCATCTTCGGCTCGTACTCGATGCCCATCGAGCGCGCGCCGAATTCCTTCGCGGCGGCGATCGCGATGCGGCCGTCGCCGGCGCCGAGGTCCGCGACGAAATCGTCGGGGCCGGTCTTCGCCGCGCGCAGCATCGCGGTCACCATGGCCTCGGGCGTGCCGAGCCACATGACGTCCTTGCCGACCTGGCCCGGCGTGGGCGTGAAGATCTCGTCGCCGTGCGGCTTGACGGCCTGGGCGCCGGCGTGGCCCGCCGCGAAGGCGAGCGCCAGGACCGGCACGAAACAACCGAGGCGGTTCAGAATCATTTGCGCTTCGCGAGGATCGCTTCGATCTCGTCCATGATGCGATTCATGCGTGCCGCGATCGCGTTGTACGGCGCGGGCGAGGCGAGGTCGACACCTGCCGCCTTCACCAGCTCGTACGGATAGTCGGATCCGCCGGCCGAGAGGAGCTTGAGGTAGCGCTCGCGGACGCCGGGCTTGTTCGCCAGGATGTCGTCGGCGAAGAGCGAGCCGGCGGCGATCGAGGTGGCGTACTGGAACACGTAGAACGGGCTGTAGAAGTGCGGGATGTACGACCACTCGATCGCGTAGAGGTCGTCGATCTTCACCGCGTCGCCGTGGTAGCGGCGCAGGATCTCGCCGTAGATCTGCGTGAGCTGCGCGCCGGTCAGCGACTGCCCCTTGTCGACGCTGTCGTGTACGCGGCGCTCGAACTCGGCGAACATCGTCTGGCGGAAGTACGTGCCGCGCAGCGTCTCCAGCGCCGATCCGAGATAGAGCATGCGCTCGTCGTCGTTCTTCGCGCCCTTCAACATATAGTCGAGCAGCAGCCCCTCGTTGGTGGTCGACGCGATCTCGGCCACGAAGGTGGCGTAGCGCGCGGTGGCGAAGGGCTGCCCCTTGTTCGACAGGTGCGTGTGGAGCGCGTGGCCCCACTCGTGCGCGAGCGTGGAGACGCTTTCGTAGTTGTCGTGATAGTTCATCAGCACGAACGGGTGCACGTCGTACGCGATGCCGAACACGTGGGCGCCGGAAAGCTTCCTCGGCCGCGGATACGTGTCCATCCAGCGGTCCTTGAGACCCTGGCGCATTGCGGCGACGTACTCGGGGCCGAGCGGCGCCGCCGACTCGAGCATGATGCGGATGCCTTCGTCGATCGGGTACACGCGGCCCGTGCCCACCAGCGGCGGATAGATGTCGTAGTAGCGCATTTCGGGGACGCCGAGGATCTTGCCGCGCAGCCGGAAATAGCGGTGCAGCGTCGGCAGGTTCTCGTTGGTGGACTTCACGAGCGCGTCGTACACGGCGATCGGGATGTTGTTGGCGTCGAGCGCGCGCGCGAGGCTGTCGGGATACCTGCGCACCTTGGTGTAGACCGTGTCCTCGCGCAGCGCGCCGTAGAAGGTCACGCCGAGCGTCGTCTCGAATGCCTTGAACTTCCCGAAGAAGGCGTCCATGACCTTCTTGCGGTCGTCGCGACTGGCGGACTCGCGGTACTTGCCGTAGGCGGACTGGTCGAGCGTCACCTCGGTGCCATCCGCGAGTTTCACGGTGGGCCAGGGCATGTCGGCGTTGGAGAAGATCTCGTAGACCTGCCCGGCCTGACCGCGGGAGAGAGCGAACGACGCCACGAGCGCTTCGCCAGCGGTATCGAGCGTGTGGGGTGCCGTGCGCAGCACGTTGTCGACCATGAAGCGGTAGGGGGCGAGGCCCGGCTCCTGGCGGAAGAACGGCTCGATGCGATCGCGGCCCAGGGCGAGGAGCTCCGGGTTCACGAACGACACGGCTTCGGTGAGCCGGGACTGGGCAACGCGCGTCTTCTGCTGCAGGGCGAGGGCGTCCGCGTTGCCGGTGTCCTCGTTGGCCTTCTCGCTGGCGTACACCAGAAGGCGAAGGAAGCGGCGGAGCGCATCGGACTGAAGGTCCATGCAGGATTTGAAGCGCGCGGAGGACTCGCCCAGCGTCCCCTTGCAGGCGCCGACCTGCGGCAATTGCGCCTCCAACTTCGCCAAGTCCTCGTTGAAAGCCGCGACCGTGGGGTAGAGGGCTTCGAGGTTCCAGCGGTCTTCCGCCCGCTCGTTCGCGGGCTGGGCGCTGACGGTGGCGGCGGTGGCGAGCGCGGCGGCGAGCATGAGAAATCTCATTCGGAACTCCGGTCGGGCCCCATTCTAAGGGCCTCGACGCCGCGGGCGTTGGAGACCAGCAAATGCAAACGGCGCCGGATCGGCGCCGTCGGGAGAGGTTACCGATTCATCGCATGACGATGTCGGTCAGCTCGTCCTCGACACGCCACGTGCCGGCCTGATTGACGAGGACGACCTCGCCGGTGAGGCGGATCGTGCTCGACTCGCCATCGATCAGGAGGACGGCCGCCTTACCGTTGGTGAAGCCTTTGGTGATCCGCACCGACTTGCTAGGGTGGCCCTCCGCCAGGAGCTTCATGTACTCGTCGGACTTACCGTGCTTGGTGGCCTCGGCGAAGTACTCGCGCCGGAAGTCGGACAACAAGAGCCGCAGCGCTTTGGCGTCGCGCTTCACCAGCGCGTCGTGATAGTCGCGATAGGCCTTGCCGGGGGCGCCGCCGTCCGGAGGCAGCGGCGCGCCGTGGTCGTCCGATTCGACCGGCAAGTCGATCGCCAGGTTGAAATCGCGATCGGTGTCGGTTCCCTTGAGCGTTCCCGCCAGCCGTCCGTTGGCGAGCTTGATCGTCGACTTGATCCCCATGTTGCCGCCGCAATAGCCGCATCCGTTGCCCGAGGCGAAGTAGAACGAATAGCCCTTGTAACTGGCGTCCGGCTTGAATTCGAAGAAGACCACGGGCGTATCGCTGTCGTTGATGCGCTTGTCCACCGCCCGGCGACGGTCGTAATACCCGGCGAGCACGTCCACATGCATCTTCGCGTTGGTCACGGCCACGACGATCACGTCGCTCTTGTCGATCAGCGATTTTCCGCGAAATGCCATCGCCGAGACGACGGGCATGTCGATGGTCTTGCTCCGAAACGAGCCGGAGGACGAATAGGTGCCCGCGGCCATCGCGGGTCCGAGCCACGACGCCAACGCAGCCACGACCAGAAGCGTCTTCATCGCCCGTCTCCCCTTGGATGACGAGCCATCCTACCGTCAGATGGTCGGGGTTGGCGCGCAAGTTTGCGGCCCCGGGGGCATACCCATTTGTAACGCGTGCCGGGGCCAGCGAGAACCGGTAACGAAAACGGCGCCTGATCGGCGCCGTTGGACAGCGTGCTGCGGAAACCCTGGTGCTGTTGAGTGGACTCGAACCACCGACCTACTGATTACGAATCAGTTGCTCTACCAGCTGAGCTACAACAGCACAGCCTTCCATTATAGCCGAGCCCTTTCCTCCTCGCCACCCGGTCAGGCCGCAAGCGAGAGCAGGAGCGCGCGCAAGCCGTTCCAGACGATCTGGACGCCGACGCACAGCAGGATGAAGGCCGAAAGGCGCGTCACGATGATCGCGCCGGTGCGCCCGAGCTTGCGCAGCACGACGTCGGCCTTCGCGTAGGTGATGTAGATCGCGAGCGCGACGATCGCGAGGCCGAGCGCGTGCGCGAGCAGCGTCATCGCGAGCGCCCGCGCGCCCGATGGCGGATTCGCGCCGAGCGTGATCGCGACGGAGATCGAACCGGGGCCGACCGTCACCGGCATCGTCAGCGGATAGAACGCGCGCGCCTCGATCGCGTCGGGCGTCGGCGTCGCCGCAGCCTCGCGCGCCGCGCGATCGATCCCCTCGTCCTGCGACAGGAGCGACCAGCCGAGCACGCTCACGACCAGGCCGCCCGCCACCTGCACGACCGGGATCGACAGGCCGAAGAAGTCGAGCACGTAGGCGCCGATCAGCGCCGAAGCCAGGAGCAGCGCGAAGCCGTAGCGCGCGACGCGGAACGCGGTCTTCTGGCGGTCGTCCTCGGACAGGTCGGCGGTCTTGGCGAGGAAAACCGAGGCGCCGGCCATCGGGTTGACGATCGGCAGCAGCGTCGCGACCGCGAGCAGCATGGTCTCGAGGAACGTGCGGGCGTCGGCCAGCATGGCGCGGTACGTTAGCATGGCGCCCGTGGGCTCCCGCATCCTGTTCGGCTTCCACGCGGTCACCGCGCGGTTGCGCACGCACCCGACGAGCGTCCAGGGGATCTACACGGCGTCCGCACGCCACGATGCGCGCATGCGCGACCTCGCCGCGCGCGCGAAGACCGCGGGCATCGCGCTGCACACGGCCGACGACGCGCGGCTGCGCGAGCTGGCCGGTCATTCGCGCCACCAGGGCGTGGTCGCGCTGGTCGACGAAGCGACGCCGTATGTCACGCTCGACGATGTCCTCGAGGGGTTGCCCGAGGACGCGCTGCTGGTCGTGCTCGATGGCGTGACCGACCCGCACAACCTCGGCGCGTGCCTGCGCAACGCCGACGCGTTCGGCGCGCACGCGGTGATCGTGCCCAAGGACCGCGCGGTCGGCGTGAACGCGACGGTGGCGAAGGCGGCAAGCGGCGCCGCCGACACGGTCCCGGTCGTCACGGTGACCAATCTCGCGCGCGCAATCGCGGCGCTCAAGGAGCGCGGCGTGTGGGTGCTCGGCGCCGACACCGGCGGCGAGAGCATCGTCGACGCGGACCTGAGCGGCCCGATCGCCTGGGTGCTGGGCGCCGAAGGGGAGGGGCTGCGGCGGCTGACGCGCGAGTCGTGCGACCGCATCGTCGGCATCCCGATCGGCGGCACGGTCGAGAGCCTGAACGTCTCGGTCGCGACGGGCATCTGCCTCTATGCGACGCGCGCCGCACGCAGCCTGACCGCGCGTTGAGGGCAGGGCGCCTTTCGGGCATGATCCGCGGCAGTCGCGCCGGTCTCGTTTCGCCCTCCTTGGTCACAGGCCACTAGTTGCTCGCCTTCGTCCTCCGCCGCGTCCTGCAGACGGTCGCGGTCCTCCTTACCGTCGCGCTGATCGCGTTCGCGCTGTTCAACTACACCGGCGACCCGATCGCGTTCATGCTGCCGCAGGATGCGACGCTCGCCGAGCGCAAGCAGATGCGCGTCGAGCTCGGGCTCGACCGGCCGTTCTACGTGCAGTTCGCGCGCTTCGTCGACAACGCCGTGCACGGCGAGTTCGGCGTGTCGCTGCGCCAGGGCCGCAAGGTCTCGACGCTGCTGCGCGAGCGCTTGCCCGCCACGCTCGAGCTGTCGATCGCCGCCGCGCTGATCGCGCTGGTCGTCGGCATCCCGGCCGGCGTCTACACGGCCTTGAGACGCAACAGCACGCTTGCGCACGTTCTGCTCGCGGCGTCGCTGGTCGGCGTGAGCCTGCCGACGTTCCTGATCGGGATCCTGCTGATCCTCGTCTTCGCGGTGCAGCTGGGCTGGCTCCCGAGCTTCGGCCGCGGCGACACGGTGCTGCTCGGCTGGTGGTCGACCGGCCTGTTGACGACGACCGGCCTTCGGTCGCTCATCCTGCCCTCGATCACGCTCGCCTTGTTCCAGACGACGCTGATCATGCGGCTGGTGCGCGCCGAGATGCTCGAGGTGCTGCGTACCGACTACATCAAGTTCGCGCGCGCGCGCGGCCTGACCGATCGCGCGGTGCACTTCGGCCACGCCTTGAAGAACACGCTGGTGCCCGTGATCACGATCACCGGCCTGCAGCTCGGCGCGATCATCGCGTTCGCAATCATCACCGAGACCGTTTTCCAGTGGCCCGGGATGGGGCTGTTGTTCATCCAGGCCGTCGGATCCGCCGACATCCCGGTGATGGCAGCCTACCTGTGCCTGATCGCGCTATTCTTCGTCGTCATCAATCTCGCCGTCGACCTGCTGTACTACGCGGTCGATCCGCGCCTGCGCATCGAGCGCAGCGCGACGGCGCATTGAGGAGCCTATGAAAAACGATCCGCTCGAGATGCTGCGCCTGTTCCAGGCCGACCTGATCCACATCCGCCGCGACATCCACGCCAATCCCGAGCTCGCGTTCGAGGAGACGCGCACCTCGCAGATCGTCGCCGACAAGCTCGCCGAATGGGGCATCGAAGTGCACCGCGGCATCGCGAAGACCGGGCTGGTCGGCGTCGTGCGCGGCAAGAAAAACAGCAGCGGTCGCGCGATCGGATTGCGCGCCGACATGGATTGCCTGCCGATGCACGAGACGAGCGACGTGCCGCACAAGTCAAGGAACGCCGGGCGGATGCACGCCTGCGGCCATGACGGCCACACCACGATGCTGCTGGGCGCCGCGCGCTACCTGCAGGAGA
>DATBSV010000322.1:0-13713 GCA_036559685.1 Casimicrobiaceae bacterium | reverse complement strand
GACAGCGCCGCCGCGAGGCCGCCGGCCGCGACCAGGCCGGAGATGACGTACGGCAGGCCCGCGATTTCCGGCATCGACAGGACGATGATGTCCTGGTTGATGATGAATTCGCCGAGCTGCAGGATGCCGTCGCCGTTTCCGTCCTTGATCGTCAAGAGGCCACCGACCTGCGACCAGTTCTGCACCCAGGCCGGGAGCTCCGAGATCTTCTGCCCGATCACGTTCTTGTAGACCTCGAGCTTCGCGAACGCCGCGTAGGCGGGCGCGGTGAAGTAGAGCAGGAAGATGAAGAAGATGCTCCAGCCGACCGACTTGCGCGCATCGCGGACGTTCGGCGTGGTGAAGTACCGCATCAGGATGTGCGGCAGCGATGCCGTGCCGATCATCAGCGTCAGCACCAGCGCCCAGAAGTTGTTGAACTCGTCCCAGCTGAAGTTGCCCTTGGCGTCGACGTACGCCGCGACGTGCGGCTTGGTGACGCCGAGCTTCTGCTCGAGCTGCGCGATCTCGGTGAGCGTCTGCCCGTACGCGAGCTCCGGGAGCGGGTTGCCGTACATCTTGAAGGAAAGCCAGACCAGCGGCGTCAGGTAGGCGATGATCAGGATGATGTATTGCGCGACCTGGGTCCAGGTCACCGCGCGCATCCCGCCGAGCATCGAGCACACCAGGATGCCGATCAGTCCGACGAAGATCGCGACCTCGAACGGGATGCCGAGGAAGCGCGACGTGATGATGCCGATGCCGAAGGTCTGCGCGACGATGTAGGTGAAGGATGCGCAGAACAGGACGATCACGCCGCAGATCCGCGCGGTGTTCCCCTCGTAGCGGACGCCGAGGAAGTCCGGGACGGTGAACTGTCCGAACTTGCGGAGGTACGGCGCGAGCAGGACGCCCACGAGGACGTAGCCGCCGGTCCAGCCCAGCACGTATCCGAGCCCGCCGTAGCCTGCGAGGTACAGGCCGCCGGCCATCGAGATGAACGAGGCCGCGCTCATCCAGTCGGCGCCGGTCGCCATGCCGTTGAAGAACGGCGGGACCACGCGCCCGGCCACGTAGTACTCGGACAGCTCCATCGTGCGCGACAGGATTCCGATGTACGCGTACACGCCGATGGTCAGGAACACGAAGCAGTAGCCGATGATCTTGTTCGGCATCCCCATCTGCTCCGCGATCGCCAGCAGGATCACGAAGAAGATGAAGCCTCCCGCGTAGCCCCCGTAGATCTTGGGCAGGTTGTCGATGAAGGCCTTGGACGTTTCTCGAGCCATGATGTGGTCCCCCTGAGTTCCGTTTTCTTATTATTTGTCTTCGGCGACGCCGAATTCCTCGTCGATCTTGTTCTGCGCGCTGGCGTTCCAGAAACACAGCACGACGAACGCGATCAGCGAGCCCTGGGCCGCCATGTAGAAACCGAGCGGGAAGCCGGCGATGACGATCCGGTTGAGCTGCACGGCGAATGCCGGGACCACGAAGCTGAAGAACAGCCACAGGACCATGATGGTCCACATCAAGCGGGATGTTTTCTTCCAATACGCGTCGCGTTGCGCGGGCGTCAGTTCGGCCATCTTCCCCTCCTGTTGTCGGTCAGTCGTGATTTCTGCTGCCGGTCGCTTTAAACGTCGACGCTAAGATAGTGCGGAATGCTTACACCAAACTTACTAACACGCAAACCGTTCGTCGATTCCGCACTGCAACATGCGGCGAGCATAAGGTCGGCCACGGATCACAGCCGGTAGTCGAGCGCCAGCCGCTGTTGCAGCTTGCGGCCCTGCCGGAGGGCGTCCTTGAGGCCGCGGCGCTCGAACTCGTTGAGGCTCCGCGGGTCGATCTGGTTCGCGCTCTCGCGCGAGAATGTCTCCGGGCGCGCCTGGATGCGCAACCGCAGCGCCTGGATGAAAAGGAAGGCGTCGACGATCGCCGCCATCTCCAGCGGGTCCATCCTGAGGTCGTCCGCCGCCGCGCGCAGGCGCTCCACCGTGGCGGTCGGCGCCAGGCCGAACGCCAACGAATAGACGCGCGCGACGTCGACGAACGGGCGCACGCCGTGGAGCTTGAGATTGATCGTGCCGGGAGCGTTCGGCGCATCCTCGGTCGCGAAGTCGGCGAGCACGCCCAGGGCCGGCCGCGCCTCCAGCGCGTTGGTCGCCATGTGCCGGAGGAACGCGGGTCGCGCGCGTGGGCGCGGCAGCAGCCACTCGCGCAAGGCGTGGGCGAGCGAGGCGTCCCCCGAGAGCGGCCGGAAATCGAAGAAGATGGCGCTGTCGAGCAGCGCCTTGGGATCGGGCGTTTCGAGCCAGCCGTCCATCTTGGCTTTCCACTCGTCCACGGAAAGGCACAACTCGGGATTCGATGCCATCACGTTGCCCGTGCACAGCGGAAAGCCGCAGGCGTCGAGCGCCTCGTTCACCTCGCGCGCGAAGCCGAGCAGCGCGCTGCGCGAGGTCGCGGTCGAGGCGCCTTCGTGGGATTCGAACACGAGGCCGTTGTCCTGGTCGGAGCTGAAGGTCTGCTCGAGCCGGCCCTCGCTGCCGAACGCGAGCCAGCACCAGCCGATGTGCTCCCACCGGTGCCGTTTGCGCACGACCTCGATCACCCTTTGGGACAACCGGTCGTTCAGCACCGAGACGAACAGCGTCAGCCGCTCGGCGGCCACGCCCTGCTCGACCAGCAGCGCGGTGAGCCGGCGAATCTGCGCGCCCAGGCGCGCGAGCAGGTCGATGTTGTCGGCAAGGCGGATCTCCATCGTGAGCTCCGCCAGCCCCAGCCGCTGCAGCGAGAACAGGTCGCGCTCCGAGACCACTCCCACGAGCCGGCCGTCCTGCGTCACCAGGACGTGACGGACGTGGTGCTCGATCATCGCGAGCGCGGCTTCGTAGGCCGGTGCGTGACCGGGAAGCGCGATCGGATCGCGGGTCATCGCGGCCGCGATCGGCGAGCCTCGCAGGTCCTCCGCATACACACGGACCAGGTCCAGCCGGGTGAAGATGCCGAGCGGCCGGGCGTGGGCGTCGACGACGACCACCGAGCCGACCCCTTGCTGGTGCATCGTGCGCGCCACGTCGTCGACGGAGGCGGATTCGCTGCAGACCACCGGAGCGCGTCGCACGAGCGAACGCAGCGGCGACGCGAATACCTGCGGCTCGTCCGCCGGCCTTCGCTCCGGGGTCTTCGGGGATTTCGGCAAGGTCGAGGCGGGACTCAGTAGCGAAGACGGGCGTGGTAGGTCCGCTGCGAAGCGTCGCGCGCCTGCTTGAGCGTTTCGATGCCGCGCTCCGCGAGCAGCGGAATCAGCCGGAGCAGGATCTCGCCAGTCAGCAACGCATCGCCGAGCGCGGTGTGGCGCCCGATCACGCGCACGCCCAGGCGCTCGGCGATCGCCTCCAGGCCATGGTCCTGCAGGCTCGGGTGCACGGCCACGGAAAGCAGCAGCGTATCGAGCACCGGCTGGTCGAAGCGGATGCCGGTCACGGCCTCCTTGAGCTCAAGGAAGCGCATGTCGAAGGCCGCATTGTGCGCCACAAGCACCGTGTCCTCGCAGAAGCGATGGAACGCGGGCAGCACCTCGGCGAGCGTCGGCTGCGACGCGAGCATGGGCGCTTCGATACCGTGGATGCGGCTCGATTCCGGGCTGATCGGACGCCGGGGATCGACGAGCTGCTCGAACACCTCGTGCGTAAGGAGGCGCCCGTTGACGATGCGCACCGCGCCCAGGCTGATGATCTCGTCGCCTGCCGAGGGCTGGAGGCCGGTGGTCTCGGTGTCGAAGACGGTGTACGCGATCTCGCCGAGCCGCTGGTCGTCGAACGCCTTCTGCGTGCCGGTGCTTCGGAAGAGATCGAAGTCGAAGTATTCCGGGCGGCTTTCCCCGGGCCGGCGCTGGACCGTTTGCGGCGCGGCTTCGCCGAGCGGCAGCAGGAACCTGAGGCAGCATTCGCCCGACGCCTCGTCGCGCTCCTGCCACATTTCGCCGCCGTGGCGCTCGAGCACGTCCCTCAGCGTCAGCGGCGCCTGCTTCGGGCCCGCCGGCATCGGCTGCGCTTCCCACAACGCGAGGACATCGCCCGGCACGGGACCGCCGCTCCACGCGAGGTCGAGCTCGGCGAAGCCCGGCTTCGCGCGGGCGCGCAGCCTCGCCGCCTGAACCCCGAGCTCGTCGCGCAGGTGCCGGGCGACGTAGACGAGCGACTGCAGCAGCGCGAAGCTGTCGACGCGCAGCCACAGCTGCGGGTCCACGTCGTCCGCTTCGGCTCGCAGCAGCGCGCCGATGCGCGACAGCGCGAGCGCGACCAGGTCGGCGGCGCGGATGTCCTCGAGGCTCATGCTCGCGCCGATCGCCTCGGCGTACTCGCTCAGCGCCTGGTCGATGCTGCGCGAGAGCGCGATCGACTCCTCGGCGATGATCCGGGCGAAGCGCTGCCGCTGCGCGACGTCCATCTCGGGAAACTCGACCATGTTCTCGGCCGCCGCGCGGATGCTGGCCGTCGGCGCGCGGATGCCTGCGGCGAGCGCCTGCATCAGCGGGCGGCGCTGGAACTCGTGCCCGACGTAGCGGGTGACGTCCTCGATGGCGAGCACGACGCCGCCGATGCGCCCGCCGGCGTCCAGGAACGGCGCCACCTGGACGCGGACGAGTCCGCGCGACGGGACCGCTGTGACGAAGCGCGTGCTGGGCGACGCGGCCCCGCGGTCGAGCGCGTGCTGCAGCTTGTCCAGCGCGTGCACGAGCTCGTCGCGGTCGAGCACGCCGAACACCGAGCGCCCCAGGCCGATCGGCACGGCGGCCGTGCTGAAGAGCATGCGCGCCCGTTCGTTGTAAAGGAGGATGCGCCCGTCCGCATTGCACAGCAGGACGCCTTGAGACAGGTCCGACATGACCGCTGCCAGGCGGTTGCGCTCCTCCTCCAGCCGCGAGCCCGCTTCGGCGATCTTCCCGGCCGTGTCGGTCTGCACGCCGTGATACGCGACCGCCAGCCGATTGATCTCCGCGGCGAGCGCGTCGAGCTCGCGCGCTCCCGAAGCGTCGACACGGTAGCCGGGGCTCGCCGCGACCAGCCCGCGTGTCTGCTCGGCGAGCGAGCGCGGGGCGATCACGTATCGCCTGACCAGCCAGGCCGCGAGTGCACCGCACACCGGCAACAGCAACGCGGCGAGGAGGCCGAGCGTCGGCGCCTCGGCAGCAAGAAGGCGGTACAGCCCGGCCCGGTCGTCCTCGGGCATGCCCGCGCCGATCAGCACGACGACCGCGGCGGCGGTCGCCAGCATGCCGCCGTAGATCGCGGCGAGCCAGGCGGCGAACGCGAGCTTGCCGCGCATCCGTTCCAGGTCCTAGGCCGCGCTGCGCGCGCGCGTTCCCGTCGGCAACGTGAACGAGAAACGCGATCCGCCTCCGAGGCGGCTTTCCACCCACATCCTGCCGCCGAAGTGCTCGATGATCTGGCGGCTGATGTGCAATCCGAGGCCGCTGCCGTGCGGCTTGTCGGTGAGCGTGTCGCCCACCTGGTGGAACTTGCTGAAGATCGCCTCGTGGTCCTCGGGGCCGATGCCCCGGCCGTTGTCGCGGACGTCGACCCGTAACGCGCCGTCGCGTTCGGCGAGCGCGATCTCGACGTGTCCGTTCTCCGGGTCGCAGAACTTCGCCGCGTTCGACAGCAGGTTGAGCATGACCTGGATCATGCGATCGAGGTCGGCGGTCACGATGGAGACCTTCGCGGGCAGCCGCGCCTCGACGCGGATGTTCTTCTCCTTGAACAGCTGGCCCATCGCGGCGAGCGTGTCCGAGATGACCTCCTTCATGTCGACGCCGGCGTCGACCCAGTCGGCCTTGCCCGATTCGATCTTGGCGAGGTCGAGCACCTGGTTGATGAGCCGCGTGAGCCGCTCGGCTTCCTTGGTGATGATGCCGAGGAACTCCCTGCGCTGCGCGGGCGCGACGTCGGGGTCGTCGACGAGGATCTCGGTGAACGCGCGGATCGACGTGAGCGGCGTGCGAAGCTCGTGGCTCACCGTCGAGACGAAATCGTCCTTCAGCCGGTCGAGCTCCTTCAGCCGCTCGTTGGCCTCGCGCAGCTCCGCGGTCGCGGCCTCGAGCTCGCGCGACTTCTGCTCGAGCCGGTGGCTGTACACGACCACCTGGGATGCCTCGTCGAGGATGTCGCGCACTTCGTCGATCGTGAGCGCCTCTTCCTTGACGACCGAGGCGACCATGACGCGCGCCGAGGACGCGCCGATCGCGCCGGCGAGCTGCACCTCGACGTGGTTGACCAGCTCCGCGTCGGCCACGAGCTCGTCGTCCGGCCAGCGCCGTCCCCTGGCGCTCGCGAACTCCGCAAAGGCGGCGTCCGCCGAGCTGGCGCCGAAGAATCGCGCCAGCAGGTTGTAGAGCTCCGGCACCGACGCGGTGCCGCGCCAGAATCGCGCGCCCCCGGCCTCGCCGGTCTGCTTGAACACGTCGACGAACACGCTGGCCTGCCGGTGCTCGTCGGCGCTCTGGTCGACGGAAAGCGAGACGCCGACGTACGCGCCGATGTTGGCGATCATGCTCCAGATCATCGCGTGCGTGATCTGGTCTAGGCCCGAGAGCCCGAACATCTGCAGCGGACGGAGCAGCTCGATGCCGAACGGGCCCTGGTCGAGGAACGAGATCGGCAGCCAGCCCGAGCGCGCCAGTGCGGGCAGCAGCAGCGTGTAGATCCACACGAGAAACCCGGCGGACAGCCCCCACAGTGCGCCGAGGCGCGTTCCGCCCTTCCAGAAGATGCCACCGAGGATCGCCGGCGCGAACTGCGCCACGGCGGCGAACGAGATGAGGCCGATCGAGACGAGCGCGTAGGCTTCGCCTGCGAGCTTGAAGTACAGGTAGCCCAGCAGCAGGATCAGCACGATGGCCCCGCGCCGGATGCCGAGCAGGAGTCCGGTCAGGTCGCGGCGCTCGTTGAGCCGCAGCGCGGGCAACCTCAGCAGCAGCGGCATCACGAGGTCGTTGCAGGCCATCGTCGACAGCGCGATCGTCTCCACGATCACCATGCCGGTCGCGGCCGACAGCCCGCCGATGAAGACGAGCAGCGCGAGCGCTTCCTGCCTTTCGACCATCGGCAGCGTGAGCACGAACGTATCGGCGTCCACGCTGCCGTCCGGGAAGTGCAGCAGCCCGCCGAACGCGATCGGAAGCACGAAGATGTTGATCGCGAGCATGTAGGCCGGGAACAGCCAGATCGCCTTGGAAAGGTGCTTCTCGTCGACGTTCTCGATGACCGTGACCTGGAACTGGCGCGGCAGGAACATGATCGCCATCATCGACAGGATGGTGAGCCACACCCAGCTCGCATAGCCGCCGGCGACGCCTTCGAGCGGCGTCATCATCGCCTGGAGCTCGGGAACCGCCGCCGCCCGCGAGAACAGGTCGCCGAAACCGTTGTAGATGCCGAACGTGACGAACACGCCGACGGCGACGAAGGCGAGCAGCTTGACCAGCGACTCGAACGCGATCGCCGCGACCATGCCCTGGTGGTGCTCGGCGACGTCGAGATGTCGCGTGCCGAACGCGATCGTGAACGCCGCGAGGATCATCGCCACCCAGAGCGCCGTGTCCTCGCGGATCGTCGCCTCGCCGAGCCGGGCGGGCATGACGATCTCGGGGTACTGGACCAGGATCGTGTAGCTGGTCGACACGGCCTTCAATTGCAGCGAGATGTACGGCAGGATGCCGATGATCGCGATGATCGTGACGAGCCCGCCGAGCAGCGCGCTCTTCCCGTAGCGCGACGCGATGAAGTCCGCCAGCGACGTGATGCGGTTCTGCTTCGAGATGCGCAGGATCTTGCGCATCACGACCCACCACAGCGCGATCATCAACGTCGGGCCGATGTAGATCGGCAGGAAGCCGACGCCGTCGCTCGCGGCCCGCCCGACGCTGCCGTAGAAGGTCCAGGCGGTCGCGTAGACCGCCAGCGAAAGGCTGTAGACGTACGGGCTCGCGATGACCGACCGGCCGGCATCCGCGCGCTTGTCCGCGAAATACGCGATCGCGAACAGCAGGCCCAGGTACGCGAACGACGTGAAGATGATGGCCGTGCCGTGCAGCATGCCGCCGCTCCTGGCCGCCCTTGGGGACTCAGTCGTCCGTCTCGGCGACCCAGGCCATCAATGCGATCAGCGCAGCCCAGGCGATGAACACGTACGCGTACAGCAGCGGAACGCCGAGCACGCGGCCGCTCACGTTGAACAGCGCAAGGATCGGATAGTTGAAGAGCAGGATCCCGAGCATGCACAACGCGACGAACCGGTGCCCCTTGGATTCGAACGTGTTCACGCGTCCGGCCCTGCGCGATTCACCGCTCGGCGGCGGACTCGAGGCAATACCCGACGCCGCGCACGGTCGAGATCTTCACGCCGCCCAGCTCGAGCTTCTTGCGGAGCCGATGCACGTAGACCTCGATCGCGTTGGCGCTGACCTCCTCGCTCCATCCGCATAGTTGCCGGACCAGATGTTCCTTGGGCACCAGGCGCCCGGGGCGCTGCAGGAACACCTCGAGCAGCTCGAGCTCGCGCGCGGAGAGATCGAGCCGCGCGCCATCGAGGACCGCCGCGCGACCGACCTGGTCGAAGCTGAGCCGTCCGTGCGTGATCAACGCCGACCCGCCGGAGGCGCCGCGACGCAGGAGCGCGCGCACGCGCGCCTGCAGCTCGGCGACCTCGAACGGCTTCGCGAGATAGTCGTCGGCGCCGGCGTCGAGCGCGCGCACGCGATCGGCGACGCCGTCGTGCGCGGTCAGGACGAGAACCGGCAGGCGGGACTTGCGTGCGCGCAGCCGCCTCAGCACGTCGATGCCCGCGAGTTCGGGCAGGCTGAGGTCGAGGATGAGGAGGTCGAACTCGTCGGAGCCCAGGCCGGCATCGGCTTCGCGGCCGTCCTTCGCCCAATCGACGGCGTAGCCCGACTGCCGGAGCGAGCATTGCAGCCCGAACGCGATGGCCGGGTCGTCTTCGGCGATCAGGATCCGCATCGGCGATCCTCCGGCGACGCGCGCCCGGCGCGTCGTCGTGCGTCCCGCACTGCGCCTTCGCGCTCGATCATTGACGATTTCCGCACGGCTGGATGGGCCGCTCGACGACCGGTCGGGCGGACGGGCCAGGGGTTCGCCCTCGGCCACCCCATCATACTTGGGTAAGCCCCCGAGGGCTTCCCGGCTGGCGGTCAGCCCTGGGTGACCTCGCTCCTGGCGCGGGCCTGCGCCGTCCCCGGCTCGCGCGCGAAGCACAGCCGGAACAATTCGGCCATCGACTGCACGCCCAGCTTCTGGTGGATGCGCCCGCGATGGAACTCGACGGTCTTGACGGTGATGGACAGCGCTTCGGCGATCGCGCGCGTCTGGTGGCCGGCGAGGACGAGATCGAGCACCTCTCGCTCGCGGCGCGACAACGAGGAAAGTCCCGCGGGCGTCGGCCCGACCGGCGCCTCGATCGGCTTGGGCTGCGCCGAATAGGCGACCGCGGCCTTGACCGCGCCGAGCAGCCGTTCCGAATCGACCGGCTTCTCGATGAAATCGAACGCGCCCTGCTTCATCGCGCGCACCGCCATCGGAACGTCGCCGTGGCCGGTCAGGAACAGGATCGGCAGGTCGAAGTCGCGCTCGGTCAGCTTCTCCTGCAGCTCGAGGCCGCTCATGCCGGGCATGCGCACGTCGAGCACGACGCAGGCGGGCGGCGGCGGCGGCTTGCGGTTCAGGTACTCGGTCGCCGAGGCGTAGGTGTCGGCGGCATAGCCGGCGGTCCGGAGCATCATCGACAGCGCGTCGCGGACGGCTTCGTCGTCGTCGACGACGGCGACACGGGCGGCGGGGGGACGGGTCATTGTTGCCTCGGGAAGGTGAACGAGAACATGGCACCGCCTTGCGGTCCGGGGACGTGGCCGATGCGACCGCCGTGCATCTCGACGATCGACCGGCAGATCGACAGTCCGAGGCCCAAGCCGCCGCGCTTGGTCGTGAAGAAGGGCGAGAACAGGCGCTCGGCGACGTCGGGCGAAATGCCGTGTCCGCGGTCGCTGATCGTGACGCGCGCCGCGCCGTCCGGGTCGACCGACGTGGCGATCGCCAGCGTGCGGTCCGGGGCGGCGACGTCGCGCATCGCGTCAATTGCATTCTGCACGATATTGAGCAACACCTGTTCGATCAGGACGCGGTCGGCCTGGACCGGCGCCAGGTCGTCGGAAAGCGCGAGGTCGACCTTGACGTGGGCGCGCTCGAGGTCCTGGCCGGTCCACGCGAGCGCCTTGCGCACCATCGTGTTGACGTCGCAGGCGTCGAACTCGGGCGTGCGCCGACGCGTGAGCTCGCGCAGCCGCTTCAGGATCTCGCCCGCCCGCACCGCCTGCGCGTGGCACTTGTCGAGGGCCGCGCGGATCTCCTGCGGGTCGCCGTCCGGCTGCTCGATCAACCGCGCCGTCGCCGAGGTGTAGCCCACGATCGCGATCAGCGGCTGGTTGAGCTCGTGCGCCAGCGTCGAGGCGGTCTCGGTCAGCGCGACGATGCGCGCGGTCCGGTGCAACGCTTCCTGGTGATCGCGCTGCAGCTCCTGCGCCATCGCCTGGTCGGTCACGTCGCGCATGACCACGAGGTGGGCGCTGCGCCCGTCGACCCACGTGATGTCGCGCGCCTGAACGGCGTAGCGCCGGTTGTCGCGGCGATCGGCGAGCATCGCGCCGTCGGGCCACGCGGCCGAGGGCGTGAGCGTCAGCGCGCGCTCCCCGTAGGCGACGAAACGTTCGGCGATGCGAGCGGCGTGCGTCGGCGCGGTCGCCTCGCCGGACAGCCGCACCAGGCGCGGGTTCGCGTACAGCACCTCGCCGGCGTCGTCGACGACGTAGACCGCGTCGTCGATGCCGTCGAGCACGCGCACGAAGCGCTCGTCCGAATGCTCGAGCGCGCTGCGCAGCCGGCTCAGGAGCTCGACGAACAGCAGCAGCATCACGCCGAGCACCGCGGCGTCCCAGTAGAAGTAGGCCGGGTGCGTGTAACCGTGCGCGGTGTCGATCGTGGCCCCCCACGCGGCGGTCGCGACCAGCGCGTACGCGTAGCCCCATTGGCGGCCGCACACCCAGGTCACCATCGCGACCGGCAGCACGTAGAGGATCGCGAGCCGGATCTCGAACGCGATGACGTAGTCGAGGATCGCGATGACGGCGACCAGGCAAAGCGCGATCGCGCGCGTCCAGCCCGGGCTCAGCGCCGGCAGCAGCGGCGGAATGAGCGCAGGGGCGCGCTCGGACGCGCTTGCGCGCTGGGCGCGCGGGATCGGCAGGGGGCGGGAGGCTTCGCCGGACATCGCGTCGCCGGGGGGCGCCTTCGCGCCCGCCGGAGGTCGATTATCGCGCAACCGCGCCCCTCGTATACTGCGGAGCCATGGCGAACGTCCCCGTCGCCCAGCTCGTCGTCGCGATCAGCTCGCGAGCGCTGTTCGATTTCGAGGAGGAAAACCGGGTCTTCGAGACGACCGACGACCGGGCGTACACGAAGCTCCAGCTCGCGCGGATCGACGAGCCGGCGAAGCCCGGCGTGGCGTTCCCGCTCGTGCGCAAGCTCCTGGGATTCAACGCCGACGGCGTGCGGCGCATCGAGGTCGTCATCCTGTCGCGCAACGACCCGGTGTCGGGATTGCGCGTGTTCCGCTCGGTGCGCGGCTCGGGGCTCGCGATCGAGCGCGGCGTGTTCACGCGCGGGCGCGCGCCGTACAGCTACCTGCGGCCGCTCAATGCCAACCTGTTCCTGTCGGCGAACGCCGAGGACGTGAAGGCGGCGCTCGAGGCCGGCTACCCGGCCGCGCGCGTCTACACGCGATCCAAGGCCGCCGACTCGCATCCCGACGAGGTGCGCATCGCGTTCGACGGCGATGCCGTTCTGTTTGCGGACGAGGCCGAGCGCGTCTTCCAGGCGCAGGGACTCGCGGCGTTCCAGACCCACGAGGCCGATCACGCGGGGCGGCCGCTGCCGCCCGGCCCGTTCAAGCCGCTGCTCGGCGCGCTGCACCGGCTGCAGGTCGCCGACGACCGCGACAAGGTGCCGATGAGGTTGCGCACGGCCCTCGTCACCGCGCGGAGCGCCCCCGCGCACGAGCGCGCGATCCGCACGCTGATGGACTGGAACATCGCGGTCGACGAAGCGCTGTTCCTGGGCGGGCTCGACAAGGGCGCGTTCCTGCGCGAGTTCGAGCCTGATTTCTACTTCGACGACCAGACGCGCCACGTCGACTCGGCATCGCGGCACGTGCCTTCCGGGCACGTCCCGCATGGCGTTGCAAACGAATAGCGGGAGGCAAACGATGAAGCTACGAATCGCGTCGATCATCCTGCTGGCATTGGTGGCCTGGCCATCGGCCGCCGCGGCGCAGGAGGTCAGCTGCCAGAGCCGCAACTACCAGTACCAGTTCTGCTCGACGCCGGGCGAGGTCGTGCGCGGCTACCTCGTGCGCCAGGAGTCGAACGCGCCGTGCGTCCAGGGCCGTACGTGGGGCTGGAGCAGCAACGGCGTGTGGGTGAGCAACGGCTGCAGCGGGCGCTTCCGCGTCGACACGTTCCAGCCGGTGCCGCCGCCCTGGTCGGGCGGCGATCGCATGAGCTGCGACAGCCGCAACTTCCAGTACGAGTTCTGCCACGTGCCCGCGCGCGTCTACAGCGCCGAGCTCCTGCGCCAGAAATCGCAAACGGCGTGCATCGTCGGCCGAACCTGGGGCTGGCGCGAGGACGGCGTGTGGGTCAACAACGGCTGCCAGGGCGAGTTCCGCGTGCAGACGGCGTACCGCCCCACACCGCCGTACGGCCCCGGCATCACGACCTGCGAGAGTCACGGCTTCCGCTACAACCTCTGCTCGACCGGTCCGATCGTCGGCGCGACGCTGCTGGAGCAGCGCTCGAAGGCGCCGTGCGTGCGCGACCGCTCGTGGGGCTGGACGCGCGACGGCGTCTGGGTCGACAACGGCTGCTCGGCGACCTTCCGCATCCGCCCGCGCTGGTAGCTAGCCGCGCGAGCGGGGGCCGCAGACGCGGCGCGTCTCGCCGTTCGCGAGCGCGACGTCGATGACGTCGGCGTCGATGCCGTAGACCTCGCGCATTGTCGCGGGCGTGATCGCCTCGCGCGGCGGCGCGTCGGCGACGAGCTTCCCGTCGTGCAGCAGCGCGACGCGGTCGGCGCACAGGAACGCCTGGTCGGGGTCGTGCGTCGCCATGATGACGCCGATGCCCGACGCGGCGAGCGCGCGCACCTCGTCGAGCACGCGCGCCTGGTTGCCGAAGTCGAGGCTCGCGGTCGGCTCGTCCATCACGACCAGCGGCGCCTGCTGCGCGAGCGCGCGCGCGATCAGCGCGAGCTGCCGCTCGCCGCCCGACACGCGCGTGTAGACCTGGTCGGCGAGCGCGGCGAGGCCGAGCTTCGCCAGGCTGGCGTCGGCGATGTCGATGTCGCGCTTGCCCGGCGCCGCGAACGGCGACAGGTGCGCGGTGCGGCCCATCAGCACGACGTCGCGCATCGTGAACGGGAAGTAGCCCGCGTGCGCCTGCGGCACGTAGCTCACGCGCTTTGCGATCGCGGTGCGCGACAGCGACGCGAGCGGATCGCCGTCGAGACGCACCTCGCCGGCCTGCGCGGGCAACAGTCCCAGCAGCGTGCGGAACAGCGTCGACTTGCCGCCGCCGTTGGGCCCGAGCAGGCACACGATCTCGCC
>DATBSV010000321.1:0-11422 GCA_036559685.1 Casimicrobiaceae bacterium | reverse complement strand
CCGACTACGTGCGCGCCACCTACGGCGGCGAGACGCCCGCGCCGCACTTACGACCCGAGCGCAAGTCGATCGCCGTCAAGCAGGCCTGACAGCAGCGCCCGGGTGGTGGAACGGTAGACACAGCGGACTTAAAATCCGCCGGCCTGAAAAGGCCATGCCGGTTCGATTCCGGCCCCGGGTACCCGCGCAAGCGCCCTGACCAGACGCGCCTAGTGCTTCGTCGATTCGCCGGGCGCGTCGCGCATGTGCGCGGCAAACCATTTCACGGCGTCCAGCAGTTCGTTCCCGACCTTCGCGTCGAAGCACACGTGCATCGCCTCCTGGTCGCTGATCCTCATTTCCAGGCCGGCAAGGGTATCGCCCCACTGGAACGGAGTGAAACCGACCACCCGTTGCGGCTTCATCGCCAGCTCGAACGACTCGCCTTCGCGCCGCGCAACCGAGCTCGCGAGGAGCATCGTCCTCAACAACGAAGCCGCCTGGTGATTCAGGCGCAGCGTGAACGGCTGCGCGCCGCTCGATTCGAACGTGATCTCGAGCGGCGCCTGGTCGGAGCCGGGAAGCCTGCGGAACGTCGTCGGGTGATACTCCGGTGCCGTGCTTTCGCTCATGCCCGCTCCCTTGCGCCAGGATGCGCGGGAGTCTAAGCCACGGGAACCCGGTTGCGAACCGGGTTCGCGACCCGGTTCGCCATTTCACCCGGAGGCGTTCAGCGGCGCTGCGACAGGCGCGCGAAGTCGCCCATCACCTTCTGCATCTGCTCGAAGGCGTTGGTGCCCGAGCCGACCACGCCGCGCATCGCGGACACGACGTTCTCGAGCGGCTTCAGGTCCGGCATCATCGCCATCGCCGCCTTCGCCTGCTTGACGCCCGGCATGCCCTCGGCCTGCTCCTCGATCAGCGTGAACAGTCGCCGCTGGATCTCGGTCATCAGGTCGAACATCTCGCCCCAGTAGTGCATCGACTTCTCGAGCGCCTCCTGCGCGGCGCCCTGGCTGGCCGCCATCAGCGACTGCGGATCGCGCGCCTCGGACGCCGACTTCATCGCCTTCTTCTGGAATGCGCGCGCGGACTCCTCGCCCGCGAACTGCAGGCGGCGCACCTTCGCCGTGCCTTCGATCGACGCGTTGATGATGTCGAGCGCCATCTGCGCGTTGGCCTTGTAGAGCGCGATCGCCTGCTCGGGCGTCACCATGCCGGCCATCTTCGACATGTCGATGCTCGCGGCGCCGGGCATCGGGAACGCCGGCGTCGGCGAGCCGAGCGCCTTGCGCGCCGGCGGGCGGCGCTTCGCCTTCACGTGCGGCCGGGGCCGCGGTGACTTGGGGGCGTCGGGATTGGGTTTCTTGCGTGCCATGGTCGGCTCCATGGGGTGGATCGGGAAGCCAGTTGACGCCGATCGGCACGCATCGTCAAGCGCGTGCCGAAGCGTCCCCCGTTGCAAGAATTACATCGTCGCGCCGTGCGCGAAGGTCGACGCGAGCACGTCGGGCGCCGCGGCGGCCGCGGAAGGCTCGAGCACCGTGATGCGCCAGAGCGTCCGCGCGTCGTTCGGGTCGATCAGCGTCGCGGAGTGCAGCAGCGACGCGTTGTCCCAGACGACCACGTCGCCGACGCCGTATTTGTAGCTGAGCCGGTACTTCGGCTGCGTCGAATGCGCGGCGAGCTCGTCGAGGAGGTCGCGCGCCTCGTCCTGTGGCATGCCCACGATCCCGAACGAGCTGCCGGAGACGGAATACAGCGACTTGCGTCCGGTGACCGGGTGGGGCCGCGCGATCCGGTGCGTGATCAGCGGCAACCTTGCTTTTTGCTCATCCGACAGCGGCGACGCGGCCGTGCGGCTCGCCTCGTCGACGTCGTGGCGGTTGCCGTAGTGGTGGATGCCGAGCAGCGGCTCGATGCGACGCTTCATCGCGTCGGAAAGGTCGTCGTAGGCCGCCTGCTGGTTGGCGAACAGCGTATCGCCGCCGACCCGGGGAACGACGCGCGAGTAGAGCGTCGTCGCGCGCGCCGGCACCTGCAGGTACGAATAGTCGGTGTGGAAGTAGGAGCCCGCGTCCTGGAGGCCGGTCGGCTTCCCGTCCTTCTTCACGTTGGACAGGATGAGGATGTTCGCATCCTCCGGGTGGTGGAACTGGTCGATCACGTGCGGTTGCGGAGGACCCAGTCGGCGCGCAAAGGCTGCGAACTGCGCCGCGGTCAGCGATTGCGCGCGGACGGACAGCACCTGCCCGCGATAGAACGACCGCTCGAGCTCGGCGAAGACCGCGTCGTCGAGGCGCGCGAGGTCGACGCCGCGCGCCTCGATGCCGAAGCCGTCGGTCAGGGGGGCGAAGTCGACCATGTCACGACCTACTTGAGGAAGTCGGGCCGGATGAGCTCGGGCAGCCACAGCGGGATCTGCGGCCAGACGACCATCGCCGAGAGCACGAGAAACATCGGGACCAGCATGATCATCGTATCTTTCAGCGCGTATCGCAATCGGACCTTCGCGATCGAGCACGAGATCATCAGGCACAGGCCGTACGGCGGCGTCACCAGGCCGAACGCCAGGGAGACGATGGCGATGATCGCGAAGCTCACCGGGTGCATGCCGACCGACGCGGCGAGCGGCTGCAGCACCGTGCCGACGATGATGATCGCCGGGATCGCGTCGAGGAAGCAGCCGACGACCAGGAACACGAACACGATGAAGAAACCCACGCCGATCGAGCCCAGACCCCACGTGGTCACGTTGGCGAGGAGCGCCTTCGGTATCTGGTAGTAGGCCAGGAGCCACCCGAACACCGACGCGGTGCCGACGCAGAACAGCGCGATCGCGGACAGCTTGCCGGTCTCCAGCAGCGCGTTCCACATCTTCTTGCTGTCCATCTCGCGGTAGAAGAAGAACGACAGGACCGCGGCGTAGAGGACGGCCACGGCCGCCGACTCGGTCGCCGTGAACCAGCCGAGCAGGATGCCGCCGACGATGATGAACGGCGTGAAGAGCGCCGGGACCGAGATCGCCGCGGCCCGGAAGAATTCCTTGAGCGTCGCGCGCGGGTAGGTCGGGTAGCCGCGCCGGACCGCGTAGACGTGCACGGTCGCCATCTGCGCGAGGCCGATCAGCAGGCCCGGAATGACACCGGCGAGGTAGAGCGCTCCGATCGACACCTGCAGCACGCCGCCCCACACGACCATCAGGATCGACGGCGGGATGATGACCGCCAGCACCGCGGACACCGCCGTGATCGCGATCGAGAACGACAGGTCGTAGCCTTCCTTGACCTGCGCCTCGATGAAGATCTTGCCCTGGCTCGCCGCGTCCGCCGTCGACGAGCCCGAGATGCCGGCGAAGAATACCGACAGCAGCACGTTGATCTGCGCGAGCGCGCCGGGGAAGTTGCCGACCATCGTGCGCGACAGCGTCACCAGCCGATCCGTGATCCCGCCGACGTTCATCAGGTTCGCGGTCAGCAGGAAGAACGGCACCGCGAGCAGGATGAACGAGTTGTACGCCTTGAACGTCGTGTTGAAGACGACCATCGGCGACAGGCGCGGCTCGATGAAGAGCACCGGCAGGCTCGCCAGCCCGAGCGCGAACGCGACGGGCACGCGCAGGACCATCAGCAGGAAGAAGGCCCCGAACAGCCAGATCGCCGCCACGCCCGGCGTGAGCATCGCCTGGGTCATACGACGCTTCCCGATCCGATCTCGCGCGTCTCGGGCCCGACGCCGCCGGCAGGCGGCCCGTCGATGACGATCTTCAGGTCGGCGCGCAGCCGCTCGAGCCCGAAGGCGAGCCAGGTGAGACCCGTCAGCGGCCACGCCGCGAAGATGAAGCCCATCGGCAGGTCGGCGAGCTCCGAGGTCTGGGCCCAGCCGAACATCAGGAACTTGTAGCCGTACCACACGAAGACGAACGCGAAGACGAGCACGCCCAGCATCGAGGTGATGCGCAGCAGCGCGTTGGTGCGCGGCTTGAGCTCGGGCCACACGTCGACGTCGAAATGCGTGCCCTCGCGCACGCCGACCATCGCGCCGAGCATCACCATCCAGATGAAGAAGAAACGCGCCATCTCCTCGGTCCAGATCCAGTTCGGGATCAGGCCGGTCTGGCGCGCGATCATCTGAAGCGTGACCGGGATGACGAGGATCGCCACGCTGGCGCCGAGCAGCCAGTTGAGCAGGCGGTAGTAGCCGGTCAGGAACTTGTGCATGTGCTGCCTTTCGCGCACGAGGGGCGCGGCTCAAAAAAATCCGGCGGAAGCCACGCGGGCCGCCGCCGGATCGTGACCGCCGGATCACATCCCGTTGATTCTCGCGTAGATCGCCTCGGCGCCGATTTCCTTCGCGTAGTCCGCCATGACCGGATCCGCGAGCTTCTTCATCTGCGCACGGTCCGCGAAGGGAATCTTCTTGAGCTTGCCTTCCTTCTCGAAGCGGTCGAGCTTCGCGGCATCCTGGCTCGACTCGAGCTGGCGCCCGTACGTGCCAGCCTCCTTGCCGGCGCGAACGATCGCGGCCTGCAGGTCGGCCGGCAGCTTCTTGAACGTCTTGCCCGAGAAGCAGATCGGCCGGATCGTGATCGCATGCTGCGTGATGTTGAGGTTCGGCCCGACCTCGTAGAACTTCATCGCCTCGACGCCCGCAGCCTCGTTCTCGCCGGCCTGGATCACGCCGTTCTGGATCGCGTTGTAGATCTCGTCGTACGCGATCACGGTCGGCGCCATGCCGATCGCCGCGAAGGTCTTGCTCCAGATCGGCGCGCCCTGCACGCGGACCTTGAGGCCCTTCATCTCGGCGAGGTTGCGCACCGGCTTGTTGGCGAAGATGTTGCGCGTGCCGCCGCCGGCGTAGCCGATCAGCATCACGTCGCCCTTGGCGTTCACCTCGTCGGCGATCGGCTTCAGCACGTCGGCGTCGATCACCTTGTTCCAGTGGTCGAGGTCGCGGAACAGGAACGGCGCGTCGATGAACGGCGCCGCCTTCGCGAACGTCGACATGTGCGCCGGCGACACGATCCCGTAGTCGACCGAGATGCCCTGGTTCATGAACGCGAAGTAGTCCTTCTCGAGGCCGAGCTCGCTGTTCTTGTGCAGGACGAAGTTGACCGGCTTGCCGTAGTACTGGACGACGAGCTCCTGGAAGCGGACGAGCGCGCGCGTGAACACGTGGTCGTCGGCGAACTGGACGGCGCCGTGCAGCGTGATCGGCGCCTGCGCGCCCGCGGTGAGCGTGTAACCGAGCGCGAGCGCGCCCAGGGCGCGCGCGGCGGCGCGAAGAATGCGGTGCATCGTGGTGTCCTCCTCGAACGCCACCGGCGACACGGTCGCGGACGCGCCGGTCATGGTCAGGTGGTCGGGCCAATTGGACCCGGCAACGACGGGTCCTGTCAACGCGAACCGCATGGTGCTATGCAACAATCGGCCTCGCGGGTCCGGATTGAGGCCGACGTATTTCGTGCAATGAAATGCGTTGTTGACCGCGGCGACCGCGCCGGGGCAGGATCGTCCGCTCGGCCCCCCGGAACCCCGTTCATGCATCGCCGTCTACTCGCTCCGATCGCTGTCGCTCTCGCGCTCGCCGCGGCGCCCGCCGGCGCGCAGGCGCCAGCCACGCCCGCTCCGGCTCCGGCGCCGGCGCCGTACGCGACGACCAAGGTCGCGGACAACGTCTACGTGTTCCGGGCGGGCGGGTACCAGGCGATGTTCGTCGTGACGCCCGAGGGCGTGATCGCGACCGACCCGATCGGCTACGCGAACAAGGACGCGCCGGCGCAGTACCTCGCCGAGATCCGCAAGGTCACGCCGGCCCCGATCAAGTACGTCATCTACAGCCACCACCATTACGACCACGTCGCGGGCGGCAAGCCGTTCAAGGACGCGGGCGCGATCTTCGTCGCCCACCGCAATGCGCACCGCCGGCTAGCCGGGCTGCAATCGCCCGATGTCGTGATGCCCGACATGATCGTCGAGGACAGCGGCAGCACGATCCTGCTCGGCGGCACGCGCATCGACCTCCTGTGGCTGGGAAATAACCACTCGGACAACACGCTCGTGATGCTCCTGCCGCGCGAGCGCATCATCTTCACGGTCGACTGGCTGCCGATCCAGGGCGTGTTGTTCCGCGACGTCGCCGACGGCTACATCCCCGATTGGTTCACCGGTCTCGATCGCGTGCTCGCGATGGACTGGGACCGCATGATCCCGGGCCACCCGGGCCCCGGCGGCCGCCTCGGCACCAAGGACGACGTGCGCGCGTTCAAGGAGTACATGGTCGACGTGTCGAACGCGGCGAAGCAGCTCGCGGCCGAGCGCAAGTGCCTGAACGACGAGGCGATGCGCGCCGTGAAGCTCCCGAAGTACGAAGCCTGGAGCGGTTACGGCCCGTACCTGCTGGGCAACCTCGAGCGCTTCTGCGAGTACTGGGGGCGCGGCATCTAGCGCGCGCTCACGCTCCGACTCGCATCGCGCGGTCGATCACGCCGCGCACCACGGCGGCGAATTGCTCGCCGCCGCGCTCCATCACCAGCGTCACGTGGTCGCCCGGCAGCACGTGCAGCTCGGGTTGCGTCCCCAGCGAGGCCCATCCCTCGTCGAACCTCGCGGCTTTCGCGTCGCTGCAGCGAATGTTGACCAGCGGGACGTCGAGCGGACACGCGCGGTAGCTGCGCATCGCGCGGCCGAGCCGCGCCGCCATGTCAGCCTGGCGGTCGACGGCCGGCAGCCCGGATGCCGTTTGCCCGACGCTCGTGGGCGCGCCCGCGCGCTGCGGCGACGGCGAATCGATGATGACGACCGCCTCGACCGGCTCGCCCGTTGCGCGAATCTGGCGCGCGAGCTCGAACGCGACGAACGCGCCGTTGCAATGGCCGCCGACCACGTAGGGCCCGTGCGGCCGCAGCTCGCGAAGCGCGCGCAACCGGTCGGCCGCCATCGCCTCGATCGTTTCGGGGACCGCGCCGCCGTCCAGTCCGTGCGGGTGCACGACATAGATCGGCTGGTCGGACCCGAGCAGGCGCGCGAGGCCGTGGCTGTGGAAGCCGCCGCCCAGGTAGTCGCCGTGCACGAACACGAACGGCACGCGCGTCCCGCCGGCGTGCAGCGCCACGACCTCCGCGTTCTCGGCCAGCGACCCGTACCGGATGCGCTTCGCAAGCGCGTCGATCGTGTCGTCGGTGAACATCGCCGTCAGCGGGATCAGTAGGCCCGTGTCGCGCTCGTACTCGTCGACCATGCGCGCGGCGAGGAGCGAGCTCCCGCCGATCTCGAAGAAGCGGTCGTAGACGCCGACGGGCCGGCCCAGCAGCTTCTCCCAACGAAGGATCAAATCGCGCTCGAGCGGGTCGCGCGCCGCGACCAGGATGCCGGCGCCGCCCGGCTTCGGCGCGACGACCTCGGGCAACGCCTTCCGGTCGAGCTTGCCGCTCGCGTTGAGCGGCAGCGACGGCACCCACGCGATCTCGGTCGGCAGCATCGCAAGCGGCAGCAAACCGCGCAGCGAGCGCCGCAGGTCGTCCGGCGGCGCGGCCGCGGGATTGGCGGGCACGACGTACGCGACGATGCGGCGCGTGTCGCTCGCGTCGCCGCGCAGGACGCACGCGACGGCGCGCACGCCGGGGTGTCGCGCGATCGCGGCCTCGACCTCGGCGAGCTCGATCCGGTGGCCGAGGACCTTGACCTGGTCGTCGCGGCGCCCGAGGAACGTGATCGTGCCGTCCTCGTCGCATCGCGCGCGGTCGCCGGTGCGATACAGGCGCCGGGGCGGCAGGTCGCCGACCGGCGCGACGACGAAGCGCGACGCGTCGGCTTCGGTCGGATGGAGGTACCCGAGCGCGACGCCGTGCCCGCCGATCGCGATCTCGCCCGGCTCGCCCGGCGCGCAGGGCTCGCCGTCGTCGCGCAGCACGAACACCTCGGCGCGCGCGATCGCGCGCCCGATCGGCACCGTCGTCGCGCGCGAGTCCAGGTCGCGTACCACGTGGTAGGTCGCAAAGGTCGTCGTCTCGGTCGGTCCGTACACGTGCACGAGCCGCCCGGGCGCGCCGGCGCGCAACACGGCGTCGACGCGTCGCGCATCGGCCGCCTCGCCACCGAACAGCACGGTGCGGCACGACGCGAACGCGGCCGGCACCTCGCGCGCGACCGCATCGAACAGCGCGGTGGTCAGGAACAGCGTCGTGACGCGCTCCTTGTCGAGGGCCGCCGCCAGCGCGCGCGGCGACATCGCCGTCGCCTTCGCGATCGGCGCGATCGACGCGCCGTTCAGCAACGGTCCCCACACCTCGAACGTCGACGCGTCGAATGCGGGCGGCGCGATCTGGGCGACGACGTCGTCCGGACCCAGCGGCGCGTAGTCGTTGTCGACCACCAGCGACACGATGGCGCGATGCGGCACGACGACGCCCTTGGGGCGCCCCGTCGACCCCGACGTGTAGATCGCGTACGCCGGCGCTTCCGGATCGATCGCGACGTCGGGCGCCACCGGCGCATGGGCCGCGATCTTCGCCGCTTCCGCGTCCGGCCTCACGACGTCGATGCCGTCGCGCTGGAGCTTGTACGCTGACGCGTCGTCGGCGATCGCGTGGGCGACCTTGGCGTCGGCGAGCATGTGGCCGAGCCGCGCATCGGGCAACGTCGTGTCGATCGGCACGTACGCGGCGCCGCACTTGAGCACCGCGAGCCAGGCGACCGCGAGGTCGGCGGTGCGCTCGCGCGCGACCGCGACGAAGCGTTCCGGCCCGACGCCGCGCGCGCGAAGCTCCGCCGCCAGCCGGCTCGACGCCGCATCGAGCGCGGCGTAGGTCAGCGTCCCGATCGCGCGCGCTTCCGGTCGCGCAGCCGCCCGCGCGGCGAAGCGGCGGTGCACGATCGCGTCGGCCTCGAGCGGCGTGGCGCGACCGACGCTGCCCGCGACGACGCGCTCGCGCGTGGGAGCGTCCATCATCGGCAGCCGGTCCAGCGGCGCCTCCGGATCCTGCGCCATCGCGGCGACCAGCGCGGTGTACATGCGCGCCATGCGCTCGATCGTGGCTGGTGCGAACAGGTCGGTCGCGTAGTTCCAGTAGGCTTGGGTTCCGTCCGGGCCCTCGGACAGCGTGAGCGTGATGTCGAACCGCGCGTGCCCGAGCTCGATCTCGTCGCGTCGCACCACGCAGCCGGGGAGATCGATGAGGCCGATGGCCTTGTTGCGCAATCCGAACCCGACCCGGAAGAACGGATGACGCGACGGGTCGCGTGCGATCCCGAGCGCCTCGACCACGGCGTCCATCGGGGCATCGTAGTGCTGGATCGCCTCGCGCACGCGCTCGCGGACGCGCGCGACCGCGGCCTTGGTGTCGGGCGCGCCGGCGAGGTCGACGCGACAGGGCGTCACGGTGGCGAAGAAGCCGACGACGTCGTTGTATTCCGGGGAGGGCCGGCCGCCGATCGCGGTTCCCACGACGACGTCCGGATCGCCCGACAGCCGCGACATCAGCGTCGCGAAGGCGGTCAGCAAGATCACGAACGGCGTGACGTGCGCGTTTCGCCCGACCCGACTCAGCGCGTCGACGCTCGCGCGAGGCAGGTGGGCCGCGACGATCGCTCCGCGCAGCGAGCGCGTGGCCGGGCCATGGAAGTCGGCGGCGAGGTTGAGCGGCGTTGCGGCGTGGAGGCGCGCCTTCCACACGGCGACATGCTGCTGCCGCGCGTCGCGGCGCGCAGGATCGGCCTGCCAGCGCGAGAACGCGAGGAAGTCGGCGCGCAGCGGCGGGAGCTCGCAAGGCGCCCCGGCGATGGCGAGCGCGTACGCGCGCTCGAGGTCCTTGCGAATCACCGGGCCGGACATCCCGTCGCCCATGATGTGGTGCCACACGCGCAGGATCGCGTGGCGCCCGGGACCGAGCGCCAGGATCGTCCAGCGGATCGGGGCCCCGGCGCCGAGGTCGAACGGTCGACGCGTTCGCTCGCCCACGGCGGCGTCGAGCGCAGCTTTCTGGGCCTCGCCGCTCCCGGCGATCGCGATCCGCTCGAACGCGACGCGCGGCTCCGCGTCGACCTCCTGGTGCGGGGCGGCGCCGCGGTCCTGCACGTAGCGCGTGCGCATCGCCGGCTGGCGCACCGCGACCGCGCGCAGGGCGCGCTCGAACGCGTCCACGTCGAACGGCCCGTCGACGAACCACAGGGCGCACTCGTGGAAGGCGTGCGACGCGGGTTCCAGCCGGTGGGCGATCCAGACGCCCCGTTGCGACTCCGATAGCGGCGCGGTCACCGCGGCCTTCTCGTGCGTCTCCATCTCCCCTATCCTAGCCGGTCCTCATCCGGCGGCAACGCCAAGGCAACACCATGCGACTCGCCGCCATTCTCCTCGCCCTCCTCGCGGCCGCCCCTGTCGGGGCGGCGCCGTTCCCGGTCCCGGGCAAGCCTTTGCGCATCGTCGTCGGCTTCGCGGCCGGCGGCGGGACCGACATCATGGCCCGGCAGCTCGCACCGCGGCTGTCGGACGTGCTCGGCGTTCCGGTCGTCATCGAGAACCGCCCCGGCGCGAGCACCGCGCTCGGGGCGCTCGAGGTCGCGCGATCGGCGCCCGATGGCCACACCGTGCTCTACACGTTCAACGGCACCTTCACGCAGAACCCGCACACGATCGCGGCCCTGCCCTACGACGCGCAGCGCGACTTCACGCCGATCTCGCTCGCCGCGCGCGGGCCGCTCGTGCTGGTCGCGCATGTGTCGCTGCCGGTGCGCGACGTGCGCGAGCTCGTCGCGTACGGCCGCGCGAATCCCGGCGTGCTGAGCTACGCGAGCTTCGGCATCGGGACGTCGTCGCACCTGTTCGGCGAGTTGCTCGCGCGCCAGAGCGGCGTGCCTTTGCTGCACGTGCCGTACAAGGGCGCTGGCGATGCGGCGAAGGACCTGCTCGCGGGGCGCGTACCGCTGATGTTCGACTCGGCGACCTCGGCGCTGCCGCAGGTCAAGGCCGGGCGCCTGCGCGCGCTCGCTGTCGTGGCCGAGCGCCGCTCGCCGTTCCTGCCCGACGTCCCGACGTTCGCCGAGCAGGGCATCGCCGGCATCGACCTGTCCGGCTGGCTCGGCTTCTGGGGGCCGGCCGGCCTGCCGCCGGAGGTCGTCGCCGCGCTCAATGTCGCGATCGCGAAAGTTCTCGCGATGCCCGAGCTGCGCGAGCAGTTCGCGCAGGGCGCCTACGAGGCCGCGCCGTCTACGCCCGCGGAGCTCGACGCGCTGGTGCGGGACGTTTCCGAGCGCTGGGCGCGCATCGTGAACGACCTCGGCGTGAAGCCGCAGTGACCTGACGGCCTTTAAGCGAGGCGTCGAAGCGCCGCGCGGTCGACCTTGCCGCTCGCGGTCATCGGCAGCGCGTCGACGAACCGGTAGCTCGCCGGCCGCTTGTGCGCGGCGAGCCGCGCGGCGAGGAACGCCGCGAGCGCGCCCGCGTCGAC
>DATBSV010000320.1:0-11785 GCA_036559685.1 Casimicrobiaceae bacterium | reverse complement strand
CGCGAAGCCGGGACCGAAGCGCGTTCCCGGCGTGCAGGGCATCGTCCAGCGCAGCGAGGCGCTCTCGGGCATCTTCGCGGCGCTGGGCGATCCGACGCGGCTCAAGCTCGTCGCGCTGCTGTGCGCGGGCGGCGCGTTCTCGATCGCCCACCTGACCGAAAGTACCGACATCAGCCGCCAGGGCGTCACCAAGCACCTGCGCGTGCTCGCGGACGCGGGCGTGGTGCGCGACGTCAAGCGCGGCCGCGAGCGGCTCTGGCAGCTCGAGCCCGATCGGCTCGACGACGCGCGGCGCGCGCTCGAGATCATCGGCCGCCAGTGGGACGAGGCGCTCGACCGCCTGAAGGCGTTCGTCGAGTCGGACTAGCGCCGGGTCATCGCGAGTGCTGCCACCAGCAGCGCGAGTAACGCGAGCCATTCGTGCCGCAGCGTCGGCACCGGAACGCCCGGAACCGCAACCACCGGGCCTCCGGTCACGACAATGCAGCTCGGCTGGAACGCGCCGACCGCGCCGCTCAGCGCGACGTTCGCGGCGTCGTTGGTGAACGCGGACGGGTTCGCGACACAGCTCGCGTTGAACTGACCGGGGGCGTTGGTCACGTCGACCGTCACCGTGCAACTCGACGCCCCGGCGGGAACCTGAAGGCTCGTCACCGTGATCGTGCCGGATCCGGCCGTCGCGGTCGTCGCCGCGGCTGCGTTGGCGCACGTGCCGCCGACGTTTGGCGCCGGCGCGACGACAATCCCGGCGGGCAGGCTGTCGACGATGCCGACGTTCGAGATCGCGGGTGCGCCGGCAGGATTCGTGGCGGTGAACGTGAGCGTCGTCGTGCCGCCACTGGCGATCGTCGTCGGCGCGAAAGCCTTGGCAACGGTCAGCGGGTTCACGACCAGGCACGACGGCTGCACACCGTTGGTATCGGTCCCGAGATTGCTGATGTTGCCCGCGGCGTTCGTGAACGCCGCCGGGTTGCCGGCGCAGCTCGCGTTGAACTGGTTGGCGGCGTTCGTCACGTCGACGGTCACCGTGCAACTCGACGCACCGGCAGGAACCTGGAGGCTCGTCACGGTGATCGTGCCGGAACCGGCCGTCGCGGTCGTCGCCGCGGCCGCGTTGGCGCACGTGCCGCCAACGTTTGGCGTCGGCGCGACGACGATCCCGGCGGGCAGGGTATCGGTGAAGCCGACGTCCGCCCGTGCCGGTTGTCCGGCGGGGTTGTTGACCGTGAACGTCAGCGTCACGTTCGCGCCCGCCGCGATGGCGGCCGCGCCGAACGCCTTGGTCAGCGTCGCGGCGTGCGACGTGCCGGCCGTTGCCAACGCTGCGACGGCGAGGACGAAAGGAGCGATTCGGGTTTTCATCGGGTCGGCGGCTGCGTCGTTTCCCGCTTCATCATGTCAGTCAGCTTGTGGACATCGATCTTGCCGTTCGCGGTCGACGGCAGCGCCTCGACGATCATCACGCGGCGCGGTGCGCGCAGACCCAGCGCCTCCCGTGCGAAGCGCGTCAGCTCGCGCTCGTCCACGCGCGCACCTTCCGCGAGCTCGACCGCGGCGATCGGCACCTCGCCGTGCACGGGCGAGCGGACCGGGAAGGCCACGACTGCCTTGACGTCCGGATGACGCTCGAGGGCGCGCTCGATCTCTATCGGGGCCACCTTGATGCCGTTCAGGATCATCACGTCGTCGGCGCGCCCGTGGATGATCAGCGCGCCGTCCGGCGTCCACGACGCGAGATCGCCGGGGCAGAACCAGCCGTCGCGGAAATGCTTCGCGTTCGCGGCAGGATCGTTGAGGTAACCGCGCGTCATGCCGGGCGCGCGGATGCGGATCTCGCCGATCTCGCCGCCGGGCAACGGCTGGCCGTCGGCATCGACGATCGCGATCTCGACGCGCGCGTGAATCCGCCCGACGCTGTCGGTGGTCTCGCCGACGCGCTCGACGGTACGCGCGACCGAGCCGCACTCCTGCATCGAGTAGGTGATGTACACCGCGTCGCACACGTTCTCGAGGAGCTGCCGTCGAAACGCCGCCGACGTGTGCCCACCGGCCGCGGTCAGCTCGGTGTGCGGAGGCAGGCGCCCGTCCCGCGGGACGTCCCCCATGAGCTCCTTCGCGCGCGCCGCGTTGCTGGCGATCTGGCTGACCTCGAGCTCGCGGCACAGCGGAATGATCGGCGTCCCGGCAGCGGGGCGGGCGACTACGCTCGTGCCCATCACGACCGCGTACAGGTACTGGCGCTTGGCGATCGGTTGCTCGACCGACATGGGCGACAACACGCGGCCGACGCGCGCACGCGCGACCTGGAGCATGAAGTCGTCGTGCCGCGCGGGGATCAGCTTGGACTCGCCGGTGGTGCCCGAGGTCGAGAAGAACGTGAGCAGCGAAGCAGGATCGGGCGACGACAGCATCGCCGGCGGGGCGCTCGCCCACGACTCGGCGCGTTCCGCC
Source organism: Casimicrobiaceae bacterium (assembly GCA_036559685.1). GTDB lineage: Bacteria > Pseudomonadota > Gammaproteobacteria > Burkholderiales > Casimicrobiaceae > VBCG01. Next base: position 9,334 of record DATBSV010000320.1, on the reverse strand, counting down.
TCCAGCGCGATCGTGTCGAGGCCCGGCAGCCGGTGATCGTCCAGCGTCGCGACGACGCGTCGCGCGCCGACGCGCTCGGCCAGCCGCGACCTCGCTGGCGCGGCGTCCATCGTGGACAGCACGACGTGGGTGGCGCCCAGCGAGGCGAGGCCGAGCGCGACGACGAAGTGGTCGAGCTCGTCGGCGACGGACAGGCCGACGATCTCGCCGCGCTCGACGTGCTGGGCGGCCAGCCACGCGGCGCAGCCGCCGACCCGCGCATGCAGCTCGCCGAACGTCACCGTCCTCCCAAGCGCTAGCCACACCGGCGCATTCGACCGGGCGGCGGCGTGATGATTCAGGCCGTCGACGACCGTCGCGACCCGCGGAAACCCGGCGGTCACTGCAGCTCGAGGCCGATCTTCTGGACGATCGCCTTCAGCTTGGCGAGCTCCGTGACGACGTGCTCGGCGGCCTGCTCGCGCGTGCCGCCGCGAACCTCGTAGCCGATCTCGGCGAAACGCTGGCGCACCTCCGGCATCGCGAGGATCTTGTTGACCTCGGCATTGAGCCGGTCGGTGATCTCCGGCGGGAGGCCGGCGGGCGCTACGAGCACCTGGACGCCGTTCGCCACGACCGGGAACCCCTGCTCGGTGAGCGTCGGCACATCGGGGAGCACGGCGGAACGCTGCGCGGCCGCGACGCCGAGCATGCGCAGCGTGCCCGCCTGGTGGTACGGCCGGACCGCCGTCACGAAATCCATCGACGCCTGCACCTGCCCGCCGAGCATCGCGACGAGCAACGGCCCGCCGCCGCGGTAGGGCACGTGCACCGCGTCGACGTCGGCGGTCACCTTGAACGTCTCGAACGCGAAGAAGCTGGTCGTCCCTTGTCCGTACGAGCCGTAGTCGAACTTGCCGGGGCGAGCGCGAGCCTCGGCGATGAACTCGCGGACGTTGGTCGCCTGCACCGACTTGCTCACGACGAGACCCATCTTCGCGTCGGTGAGCATCACGATGGGCGTGAAGTCGCGTACGGGGTCGTAGGCAAGCGCCTTGTGCGTCGCCGGGTTGGTCGACAGGACGCTCGCGCCCGCCAGCAACAGCGTGTAGCCGTCGGGCGCCGCCTGCGCGGCGTACGTCGCGCCGATCGTGCCGCCCGCGCCGCCGCCGCCCCTGGACTCCATCACGATGGGCACGCCGAGCGCGACGGATAGCCGGTCGAAGACGACGGCCTTCATGATTTCGTTGGTGCCGCCGGCCGCGGACGGATTGATCAGCGTGATCGGGCGGCTGGGCCAGGCTTGGGCGCCTGCGTCGAGCGCGATCAGGGTTCCGACGAGTAGGGCGAGTGCGCGCATGGTCAATTTCTCTGTCCTTTTTCGAGCATGTCCTTCAGGGCCTCCTGTTTCTCGGCGTTGACGCGCGGGCGCTCGGCAGGCGGCGCGGGCGCGGCGCATGCCGCGAGCACGGCCAGGAGCATGGTTGCAATCGTCAAGCGCATCCCCCAAGTATGCAACACCTGACGAACGGTCGCGACGGCCCTTGCGCGCGGGCGCAGGGCGGGCATAATCGCGCGGCCCGCCGGGGTGTCGACATCTTGGGGTTCCTTTCAAGGAGGCTTGAGGATGGCACAGCTGACGTGGATCGCGGTCCTGCTCGTCGTGGGCATTGCGCTGGTCGGATGGGGGATCGGCGGCTACAACGCGTTCGTGCGGTTGCGCAACCGCTTCCAGAACGCGTTCGCGCAAATCGACGTCCAGCTCAAGCGGCGCTTCGAGCTGATCCCGAACCTGGTCGAGGCCGCCCGGGCGTACCTCACGCACGAGCGCGAGACGCTGACCGCGGTCATCAGCGCGCGCGCCGCGGCGGTGAGCGCCAGCGAGCGGCTCGCCGCCAATCCCGGCGGAAGCGCGGAGATGAAGGCGCTGGCGGCCGAGGACGCGACGCTGACCGGCGCGCTCAAGCGCCTGCTCGCCGTCGTCGAGGCCTATCCGAACCTGAAGGCCGACCAGACGATCGCGTCGGTCAGCGAGGAGCTCACCGCGACCGAGAACAAGGTGTCGTTCGCGCGGCAGGCGTACAACGACGCCGTGCTCACCTACAACACGAAGATCCAGCAGTTCCCGGACAACATCCTCGCGTCGATCTTCCGCTTCGACGCGGCGTCGTCGTTCGCGACCGAGTCCGCCGACGAGCGCAAGCCGGTGCGGGTGAGCTTCGGCTAAGTTGGCCGACTCATTTGGCTGAGACCCGCGGCGCGGCGCCTCCGGCGCCGCCCGCGCCCGACTTCTTCGCGGCCCAGGACGCCGCCCGCGCGCGGGCGCGGCGCTACTTCGTGCTGTTCGCGCTGTGCGTGGTCGCCGTCGTGGCGGCGGTCGACGCGTACGTCGTGCTGGTCGTCGCCGAGATGGACTACAACCACGCCGTCCATAGCGCCCCGCAGTCGCTGACGTTCGGCCAGGCGATCGCCGGCGTGCCGCGCGAGGTCGTCCTCGCTCCGATCGCGTTCACGCTCGGGCTGATCCTGGTCGCGAACCTCGAGCGCACGCGCGAGCTCGCACGGGGCAGCGACCGGCTGGCGCAGTCGATCGGCGCGCGCGCCGTCGCGCTCGAGACCAAGGATCCGTACGAGCGCCAGCTTCGCAACGTCGTCGACGAGATGGCGCTCGCGTCGGGTGGCCTGCTGCCGTCGCTCTACGTGCTCGACAGCGAGGCCGCGATCAACGGGTTCGCCGGGACGAGCGCCCGCGAGGCGTTCATCGTCGTCACGCGAGGCGCGATCGAGCGGCTGCAGCGCGACGAGCTCCAGGGGCTGGTCGCGTACGTCGTCAGCCAGTTGCGCAACGGCGACGCGACGCTGAACCTGAGGCTCCTGTGCTGGCTCGCGGGGATCACGGCGATCGCCGACCTGGGCGTGCACATGATCAAGATGCCCTGGTACTCGATCCGGAAAGCTGAAGGCGACATCGGCGACATCCGCAAGGCGCTCATGTTCATGTCGCTGACCATCTCGGTCCTCGGCGTGCTGGTCGCGATGATCGGCTACGTCGGGCTCCTGGCCGCGCGCATCGTGCGCTCCCTGGTGTCGCGCGAGCGCGTGTACCTCGCCGATGCGACCGCCGTCCAGTACACGCGCGACCCGGTCGCCGTGCGCGACCTCCTGCGCCGCGTCGAAAGCGAAGGCGGCGGCAAGCTCCTGGGTCCGTATCGCGAGGAGTTCGGGCCGATGCTGTTCGTGCCGGGCGTGCAGCGACTGTGCCTGCGCACGCACCCCAAGCTCCGCAAGCGGATCGCCCGGCTGGAGAAGCCATGAAACAATCGCACCTACCATGGCCTTCGACCTCGTCCTCTTCGGCGGCACCGGCGACCTCGCGTGGCGCAAGCTCCTGCCGGCGCTCTTCCAGGCGCACCGGCACGGCATGCTCCCCGGCGACGGGCGCATCCTCGCGATCGGTCGCAGCACCTATTCCGACGACGACTACCGCAAGTGGCTCTGGGAGCGCTTCCAGGAGGTCGAGGATGCGAAGCGGCCGGGGGACGGCGAGTTCGACCGCTTCGCCTCGCTGCTGCATTACCTGCGCGCCGACCTGTCGCAGCCGGCCGACTACGAGCGGCTCAAGGCGTGGGTGCGCCCGCGCGCCGACGCCATCGTTTTTTACCTTGCCACCAGCCCGCACCTCTTTCCCGTCGTCGCCGAGCAGCTCGGGCGCGCGGGCCTGAACGGCCCGAACGTGCGCGTCGTGCTCGAGAAGCCGCTCGGGCACGACCTCAAGAGCGCGCAGGCGATCAACCGCGTCGTGCGCGCGTCGTTCACCGAGTCGCAGGCGCTGCGCATCGACCATTACGTCGGCAAGCCCGCGGTGCAGAACCTGATGGCGCTGCGCTTCGGCAACGTGCTGTTCGAGCCGCTGTGGCGCCGCGAGAGCATCGCGAGCATCACGATCCGGATCGCCGAGTCGATCGGCGTCGGCACGCGCGGCGACTTCTACGACCAGACCGGCGCGCTGCGCGACATGATCCAGAACCACGCGCTGCAGCTCCTGACGATGATCGCGATGGAGCCGCCGGCGCGCCTGGCGCCCGACGACATCCACGCGGAGAAGCTCAAGGTCCTGCGCGCGCTCAAGCCGTTCGACGCCGCGAGCGTGAGGCGCGACGTCGTGCGCGCGCAGTACGAAGGCTACCGGAGCGAACCGAAGGTCCGGACCGACAGCACGACCGAGACCTACGTCGCGTTGCGCGCCGAGGTGCAGAACTGGCGCTGGGCCGGCGTGCCGTTCCACCTTGTCACCGGCAAGCGACTCGCCGACAAGAACGCGGAGATCGTCGTCCGGTTCCGCGAGACGCCGCACAGTATCTTCCCCGGCGGGACGCGCCCCAACAAGCTCGTCATCAAGCTGCAACCCGAGGACGGTCTCGAGCTGCACCTGCTCGCCGCGAAGGGCGCCTCGTTCGGCGAGGAGCTGACGCCGGTGTTCCTCGACCTCGACTTCGAGAAGGCGTTCGCGCACAACCGCGTCGGCGCGTACGAGCGGTTGCTGCTCGATGCGATCGCGGGGCGCCTCAACCTGTTCGTCCGGAGCGACGAGCAGGAGGAGGCGTGGCGCTGGGTCGAGCCGATCCTGCGCACGTGGGAGCACGAGGACGCGCAGGGTTTGCGACCGCTCCGGTACGACGCGGGAAGCGATGGCCCGGGTTCCTACATGCCGTCGGGCGTTCGGCCAATCGCCGCCTAGGTCGAATGACGTCGCGCATTCGCGTGGTTCTGCTCATCGCCATGTCGGCCGTGGCGATCGCGGGCCACGCGCAGCGCCCCGAGCTTCCGAAGCTGTCGCCCGCGGAGCTCGCCGAGGCGAACGCCGCCTGCGAGAGCCTCGCGACCGTTCCGAACGCGCCGATGTCGGTTCAGGCGTGCAAGTCGATGCTCGGGATGTCGTCGACGCTGCAACGCATGGAAGGTGCCGCCAGCGATCCGTCCGCGCGACGTCCCGGCGACGAAGCGCTCTCCTGCGACGCGATCTTCCGGGAAATGACATCGCTGGGGCCCGCCATCGCCGCCGGTGTCGGACCGGGGAAAGCCGACGCGGCGCTGGCCGAGGCGACCGCGCTGGGAAGCAAGCAGCAGGCGGAGATGACGACCTTCATGGTCGGGACGTTCGCACTCGGCGCGGCGATGGGCGCCGCATCGCCGGTCATGCCGGGGTTCATCGCGACCGCGATTGCCGGTGCGTGGGCGGCGAGCGGCGCCGCGCTCGGCACGCGGATGGCCGCCGAGCAGAACGCTTTGCGTCCGAAACGCGACGAGGCGATCGTGGCGACGACCGCCGAGTTCGAGCAGGCGATGCTGCTGAACCCGCGATTCGCGCGCCTCGCCGACCTCGGCATGCAGAAGCGATGCGAGGCGCCCTGACGCTCCGTCGCGGCTAGAGCTCCCGTCCGAACTTCCGATCCAGCGAGTACGGACCTCCGCCGCGCAGCGCGACGGCGAGCATGATCAGGCCCCACATCAACGGATACTCGTAGCCTGGCTTGGTCCACCCGAAGCCGGCCGGCAGGTAGTGGTAGACGATCACCGACATCTCGATCGCGATCGCAGTGGCCCAGAATCGCGTGAACAGGCCGAGCGCGACGCAGATCGCGCCGATCGTCTCGAGGATGATGAGCAGGATCGCGAGCGGCTCGGCGGGCTGGATGCCGCGCCGCGCGAGTGCGCTCGAAGCGGTCGCGGCGACGCCGGCCTCGACCTTCGGCCACCCGTGCGGGATCAGCATCAGACCGACCGTCAGGCGCACGAGCAGCCACGACAGCGGCTCGACGGCGAGATAGAACGGACGCAGGGGCGGGATCAGGAGCCGCGGTTCGTTTCCGACCGGTTGTTCCATGAGGTGATCCTCCTCGGGTGAAAGGGTGGCGGCTAGCTCCGCCGCGACAACGCCATCGCCGTCTCGAGCTGTGCGCGCAGGGTGTCCGCCGTGCGGCGCAGGTCGGCGACGTCGTCCTTGAGCCGGTCAACGCGTAGCGTGTGGAAGTCGAGCCCGACCTCGTGGATCGCGGCCTCGAGCTGCTCGACCTGGTCGGCGCGGTAAGGCTCGCCGTCGCGTCGCGGTCCGAGCAGGACGAAGCCTTCGAGATCGGCGCGCGGGGTCATGGGAACCGCGAGATCGGCCGGCGACGCCGGCGCGCGATCGCGCGGGCGCCACGCCTTGCGGTGCGCCTGCAACGCGAGCACGACCTCGTCGTTGGGCCCGAACCGATCAGGGGTGTCGCTAAGCGTCGCGTGGACGCGTCGATACGCACTTTCGTCGTCGCGACGATAAAGCGCGGCGCCCGCGCTTTCCGTGAAGCGGTCGAGCGCAGCGACCGACAGCGTCGACAACGCCTCCGGATCGCGCACGTGCTTCGCCTCGGCGACGAATCGCCTCAGGTCGTCCTCGCGCTCGGCCCAGCGGCTGAACAGCAGGCGGTCGACGAACCGCTCGACGACTTTCTTGAGCGACGTGAACGAGAGATACACCGCGGCGGCGAGGATCGCGGTCAGCAGCAGCGTCTTGAGCTCGTCGTCGAAATGCAGGAACACGGTGACGAAGCGGTTGGCTGCCTGGAAGGCTGCGAGCAGGATGGCGCCGACGATCGCGAACACGAGCGTGCGGTTGACCGCGAGCCCGAAGTCGAAGATCCGATGGCGCATGACCGCGTAGACGAACACGACGATGCCGACGAGGATCGCGGCGTTCAGGATCACCGCCGCGAGCTCCGGCCGCATCGGGAATCCCGCGGTCGCGTTGACGTTGCCGAGCAGCGACGCCGCCACGATCGTGCCGAGCGACGCGAGGATCCATTGCATGCGGATCCTGGCGTCGCCGCGCGCCTCGCGCCAGGCCAGCACGATGGTGACGAGGAAGAGCGCGGGCAGGGCGAGGGCGTCGATCCGGAAGACCGCCCAGGTCAGCGGCTCGTAATGGCCGCCGTACAGCCGAACGTAGTAATAGATCGTCACCGCGGCGACGACGCCGAAATACCACGGGTACCAACGCTTGAGCACCGCGCGCCAGCCCACCGGCCGGTCGTCGGGATAGTTGATGGCGAACATCACCATCGCTGCCAGCGAAAGCTCCTGCGCGACCGACGCGACGAAGTCCATCCAACCGACGTGGGCCGCGCCCGGCGCCGAGAACGGGAAAGTGCAGGCCACGAGCAGGCCGGACACCGTGAGCCAGCGGAACGCGGCGACGTCGGGACGCCGCCAACCGATCCACACGGCGATCGCGACCGTCAGGAGTCGCCCGAGGCCGTCCAACACGTAGTTGGCCACGGAGAACGGCGGCGCGTCGCGAGCGACGGGCACGACGTCGATGCGGCGCGACTCGCTTCCGCGGATCGCGGTCAGCGTCACGCGCTCGCCGACGCGCGTCGCGTACCAGCGACCCACCGGCTCGTCGAAGCGCAGGTGATCACCGGGCGCGACGCCGGCGGCGGCGAGCGGGGATCCCGGAGGAAGCGCGGTCACGACGAACGTGGTCGGGCCGCGCTCGCGCAGGAAGTGTCCGTCGAACAGCGAGCCGCCGGTCGTGCCGGTGCGCAACGATTCCGGCGCGTGGAACGCGTCGATCGCGAATTGCGTGGCGGCGAGGATCGCGAAGGCGACGACCGCGAAGCGCCAGACAGCGATGAATCGGGGGGTCGGGCGCATGGCCCCGGCAGTGTAGGGGCAGCAACGCGGGCGCTCAACCTTCCCCGTCAGGCGCTCATCTGGCGTGGATCCTGGGATCCGGAACGTAGTTGGCTTCCGCGCTGTTCCTGGACGGGATGCAGGCCCGGAGCAGGTCCGGGCGCGGAGGCGGGGGGAGGCTGACGTCGTTGCACCGCACGGGGCCGGAGAAGACCTGTCCTTCGACCGGTCGGCCGTTCTCCGTCCATTTGAGCCAGTACAACCCGACCTTGTCGGTGATTTCCGCGACCACGCCCGCGCCGGTGACTTTCGCGACGGGCTTGAAGCGTTCGCGAGCCCATTCGCGCGACGCTGCGTCGTAGCGCCAGAGCTCCTTCACCTCGAACGTGATCGGGACCGCTTGCGGTTTGGCGACCACCAGGCGGGAACGGCCCGACGTAGCATCGCGCTCAACCGACGCGAGCGGTTGGGCATCGCTCGGGACCGCCAGAATGGTCGCGACTAGCGCGATCAGGACGACGGACGTTTTCATCGGGGCCTCATGGCTCCCAATGTAAACCGTCCGCGGCGATGTCAGCCAGCCGCGATGCTGGCGGGGTCGAACGTCGTCGCCTCGCAGTTGGCAAGGAACTTGCCGGTCAGGTGATAGAAGAAGGTGCCGTGGCCGACGACCGCGATGACGCGCTCGGGGCGCGCCAGCAGGAAGGCGCGGAACTCGGCGACTCGCGCCTCGACGGTCTCGATCGGCTCGACGCAGATACCGCGCTCGTCCGGCTCGCCCTCGGCGTGCCACCACACGTCTTCCAGGTGCGCGACGTCGAGCATCGGGAAATCGGCCGCGAGTCGCGCAGGCGGTCGGCCCACGTCGCAACTGTTCTCGACACGCTCGCGAGCGAGGTGCGCCACCAGCATCGGCGGCGCGTTCGGATGATCGGCGAACACCCCGACGGCCGTCTGGAGCGCGCGGGTCAGCGGCGACGAAATCACCAGCTCGACCGGCACGGCGTGGAGCGCCGAACGCGCTTGTTGCACCTGACCAACTCCGGCTTCGCTGAGCGGCGCGTCGAAATGAAGCGGATCGACCGGCGATGCCCGCCACGCGCGGTTGAACGTGGACTCGCCGTGCCTGATGCAGAGAACCGTCTTCGCCGACACGCTATCCCTGGGCCGCCTCGGGCGCAGGCACCGGCACCAGTGCGGCCCTGAGCGCGTCGTCGATTGTCTCCATCCAGACGAACTGTAGCTGCTCGCGCGCGTCCGCGGGGACGTCCTCGAGGTCGCTCTTGTTGCGCGCGGGCAGCATCACGGTCTTGATGCCGGCGCGCTGCGCGGCCAGCACCTTCTCCTTGACGCCGCCGATCGGCAGCACGAGGCCGCGCAGGCTGATCTCGCCGGTCATCGCGACATCGGCGTCGACGGGACGATTCGTCAGGAGCGAGGAGAGCGCCACGAACATCGCCACGCCCGCGCTCGGGCCGTCCTTCGGCGTCGCGCCGGCGGGCACGTGGACATGGATGTCCGAATGCGCGAGCGTGTCGGCGGAGATGCCCAGCAGGTCGGCGCGCGACTTGACGAGCGACAGCGCGGCCAGCGCGCTTTCGCGCATCACTTCGCCGAGCTGGCCGGTCAGCGTCAGCTTGCCCGAGCCGGGCGAGCGCGCGGCCTCGACGAACAGGATGTCGCC
>DATBSV010000319.1:0-2865 GCA_036559685.1 Casimicrobiaceae bacterium | reverse complement strand
CGACGTGTTCAACGACTACGACCCCGACAACCTGCTGCTCCAGCAGAGCCTGCGCGAGGTGCTCGATCGCCGGCTCGAGGCGCCGCGCCTCGCCGCCGCGCTCGACCGCATGCGCCGCGACCGCGTCGTCATCACCGACGTTCCGCGCCCGACGCCGTTCGCGTTCCCGCTGATGGTCGAGATCTTCCGCGAGAAGCTCACGACCGAGGCGCTCGAGGCACGCGTCGCGCGGATGGTCGCGGATCTCGAGAAGGCCGCGGGCTAGAACCCCACCTGATCGCCGCCCTTGAGCTCGAGGATCTCGCGCGCCTCGTTGGGCGTGGCGACCTCGAGGCCGAGGCCCTCGATGATCTTCACCACGTTGCGCACTTGCGCCGCATTCGTCTCGGCGAGCTTGCCGGGGCCGAGCCACAGGCTGTCCTCGAGCCCCACGCGCACGTTGCCGCCCATCGCGGCGGCCTGCGCGGCGATCGGCATCTGGTTGCGCCCGGCGCCGAGCACGCTCCACTGGTACTGGTTGCCGAACAGGCGATCGGCCGTGCGCTTCATGTGCATCACGTCGTCCGGATGCGGCCCGATGCCGCCGAGGATCCCGAACACGCTCTGGATGAACAGCGGCGGCTGGACGAGGCCCTCGGCGAGGAAGTGCCGCGCCGTGTACAGGTGGCCGATGTCGTAGCACTCGATCTCGAAGCGCGTCCGGTTCTTCGCGCAGGAGGTCAGGATCTTCGCGATGTCCTTGAACGTGTTCTTGAAGATGCGCTCGTCCGACCCCGCGAGGTATTCGCGCTCCCACTCGTGCTTGAAGGTCTTGTACCGGCCGAGCATCGGGAAGAGCCCGAAGTTCATCGAGCCCATGTTGAGCGACGCGACCTCGGGCTTGAGCTCGAGCGCCGGGCGCAGCCGCTCGTCGATCGTCATCGTCGCCGCGCCGCCGGTCGTGAAGTTCAGCACGACGTCGCTGTGCTTGCGGATCTCCGGGGCGAACTCGCGGAAGTACTTCGGGTCCTGCGTCGGCCGGCCGTCGACCGGGTCGCGCGCGTGCAGGTGGACAATCGCCGCGCCGGCCTCGGCGGCGCCGATCGCGGCCTGCGCAATCTCCTTCGGCGTGATCGGCAGGTGCGGCGACATCGTGGGCGTGTGGATCGAGCCGGTGACGGCGCAGGTGACGATGACTTTGCGGGCGGGCATGGGAGCGGTTGGGCGTTGGCGAAATCGCGATGCTACAGCGGCGTCGCTGCGGCGGCGAGGGGCCCCGCGCGCAGCGCGGGGATCGACGACGCTCGATTGCGATCGCCGCGTCGGACGACCCAAGACCGATCATTCAACGAACCCTTGCAGGGAGTCCGACGGGGAGTGCTACGCTCGCGCCGTCGTCCTCAAGGAATTTCGAAAATGAACCTCGACCTCAAGGGCCACCGCGTCCTCGTCACCGCCGGTGCGAGCGGGATCGGCCTCGCCACCGCGCGCGCGTTCGTCGCCGAGGGCGCGCGCGTCCTCGTCTGCGACGTCGACCGCAACGCGCTCGCGGCGCTCGCGACCAACGACGCCGCGATCGCGAGCGTCGAGGCCGACGTCTCCGACCCCGCCGACGTCGCGCGGCTGTTCGGCGAGGTCGACACGCGCCTCGGCGGGCTCGACACGCTGGTGAACAACGCGGGAATCGCGGGCCCGACGGCCGCGTGCGAGGACGTGAAGCTCGAGGACTGGCAGCGCACCCTCGACGTGAACCTCACCGGCATGTTCCTGTGCGCGCAGAAGGCGATCCCGCTGCTCAAGCAGAGCGCGAATGGCAGCATGGTCAACCTCTCGTCGGCGGCCGGCCGGTTCGGCTTCGCGCTTCGGTCGCCCTACTCGGCCAGCAAATGGGGCGTCATCGGCTTCAGCAAGTCGCTGTCGATCGAGCTCGGCGGCGCGGGCGTACGCGTCAATGCGATCTGCCCGGGCGCGGTCGCGGGCGACCGCATCGACCGCGTGATCGCCGGGAAGGCCAAGGTCCGCGACGTGTCGTTCGACGTCGTGCGCGACGAATTCCTCGGCAAGACGTCGCTCAAGCGCTTCGTGTCGGCCGACGATATCGCAAATGCAATCGTGTTCCTGGCCTCGAAGCTCGGCGCGAACATCGACGGCCATGCGTTGCCGATCGACGGCGACGTCCAATCCCTCGGCTGATCCCCTCCCCATGACGAAGAATCCGTTCGACCTCACCGGCAAGATCGCGCTCGTCACCGGCGCCGCGCGCGGGCTCGGCCACGGCATCGCCGTTGGGCTCGCGCAGTCCGGCGCGACCGTCGTGCTCAACGGCCGCGATGCGGCGGCGCTCGAGAAGGCCGCCGAACCGATGACGCGCGAGGGCGCGAAGACCGACATCGGCGTGTTCGACGTGACCGACCAGGACGCGGTGAAAAAGGGCATCGCCGCGATCGAGGCGAAGCACGGGCGGCTCGACATCGTCGTCAACAACGCGGGCATCCAGCGCCGCCATCCGATCGCCGAGTTCCCGAAGGCCGACTGGGACGCGATCATCGCCACTAACCTGACCGCGCCGTTCCTGGTCGCGCAGGCCGTCGTGCCCGGCATGACGCGGCGCAAGAAGGGCAGCATCATCAACGTCGCATCGCTGACGAGCGAGCTCGGGCGCGCGAACATCTCGGGCTACACGGCCGCGAAGGGCGGCGTGCGCCAGCTCACGCGCGCGCTCGCCGTCGAGCTCGGCGCGACCGGCATCCGCGTCAACGCGATCGCGCCGGGCTACTTCGAGACCGAGATGAACCGCGCGCTGATCGACAACAAGGAGTTCTACGCGTGGGTCAACGGCCGCACGCCGATGCGCCGCTGGGGCAACCCGACCGAGCTCGCCGGCAT
>DATBSV010000318.1:0-7870 GCA_036559685.1 Casimicrobiaceae bacterium | reverse complement strand
CGAGCGCGCGATCGCGGACAAGCGCTGACGGCGCCGCGTCAGTGCAGTGTGGGCGCCCCCGGCATGGTCGCGGGCCGCTCGGCTTCGTCGATCGGGTCGAGATCGACGATGCCCGGCTCGTCCTCCCAGTCGTAGCGCACGGGCGGTGGCACGTCGCGACGGCGAAGCGCGAACGCCAGCGCGAGGCCGATGAGCGCCGCGGCAAGGTGCGTCTCCCACGAATGGCCGCGCTGGATCGGGAGCACGCCCCACACCGATGCGCCGTACAGGAACGCGACGACCATCGACGCCGCGATCGCGCGGCGGTCGCGCCGGATCAATCCCGCTGCGAACACGTACGCGACCATGCCATAGATGAGGCCGCTCGCGCCGAGGTGCACGCCGCCGCTCGCGAACAGCCAGACGGCGAGGCCGGGACCGATCCAGATCGCAGGCAGCACGATCGGCGACGCTCGCGGATACAGATGGAGCATCGTCGTGCCGAGGATCACGATCGGCAGCGTGTTCGCGACGAGATGGTCGAAGCCGCCGTGCATGAGCGGCGCGAACAGGAGGCCGGCGAGGCCCGCGAGCGTGCGCGGCGCGACGCCGAACGGCGCCGCATCGAGGTCGAGCGCGAAATTGAGGAACTGGATGGCCCACAGCAGCGCGGCGAACGCGAGCGAGAGCCTGAGCGCGAGCTGGAACCCGGCGCGAACGCGGGGCGAGCCGGTGTAGTCGGGGTGCGGGGTGTCGAAGTGCATCTACCCAGCATAGTCGGTCCCCGCCTACGTTAATTCAAGCGCGTCGGCGGTCGGGGGCCGACGAACGGCGTCAGGCTCGCCGCCACACGAGGCAGCGGTTGTTCGCCGGCATCGCGCGGTTCTCGAAATGCGCGAACCCTGCGGCGCGTGCGAGCGCGTCGACCGCTTCCGCGTCGCGCAGTCCTTGGCGCGGGTCGCGGGCGCGAAGCGATGCGTCGAACGCCGCGTTGCTCTCGCTCGTGAACGTGCCGCCGAGATTGAACGGCCCGTAGATCGCCAGTGTCGCGTCGTCGTCGAGGATGCGAGGCAGCGCTTCGAACAGGCGCTCGACTTCCGGCCAGGCCATGATGTGCAGTGTGTTGGCGCTGAAGACGGCGTCGTAGTGCCCGCGCGGCCAGGGTCCGTTCACGTCGAGCGCGATCGGTGGCGGCGTGTTGGGAAGCGCCGCCTCGTCGAGCCACATCCGTATCCCGGGCAGGTTCTCGTCGCGCTCGGTGCATTGCCAGGTCAGGTGCGGCAGCGCGGCGGCGAAGTGAACCGCGTGCTGGCCGGTGCCGCTGCCGATCTCCAGCACGCGCGAGCGGTCGGCGAAGCATTCGCGCAGCACCGCGAGGATCGGCTCGCGGTTGCGATCGCATGCGGGGGCGTAGGGCTTGTTCATGGTGGCGGCCCTTGCGGGCCCTTGTGCACGGCGTCCCGTGTTTTATCATGGCGGCGCGAGTGTCCAACGGGAGTCGACACATGGCGAAGCTCAACGTCAACGGCAAGGTCCACGAGGTCGACGCGGAGCCGGACACGCCGCTTCTCTGGGTGATCCGCGAGCAGCTCGGGCTCACCGGCACCAAGTATGGATGCGGCGTCGCGCAATGTGGCGCGTGCACGGTGCACATCGACGGCGTGGCGACACGTAGCTGCGTGCGGCCCCTGTCGACCGTCGAGTCGAGCGCGAAAGTCGTCACGATCGAAGCGCTGTCGCCGACCGGCGCGCACCCGGTGCAGCAGGCCTGGCGCGCGCTCGACGTTCCGCAGTGCGGCTACTGCCAGTCCGGCATGATCATGGCGGCGGCCTCGCTCCTCGCGCAGACGCCGAACCCGAGCGACGCGGACATCGAGGCCGCGATGACCAACATCTGCCGTTGCGGCACGTACAACCGCGTGCGCGCGGCGATCAAGGCGGCGGCGCGCGGCGACGTCAAGGCCGCAGGTCTCAATATCCTGCATGCCGACGGGAGCACGACATGAGCGCCGCGGCGATCCCCCCGAAGCGCGCGACTCGCGCTTCCCCCCAGGGGGCAGAGCGTCCTCGGGGCGGCCCAGCGGACGCTCGGCGTCGTCGCTTCCTCGCCGCATCGGCGGCGACTTCCGGAAGCCTGATCGTCGGCTTCCACTTGCCGTTCGCGGAGCGCGCCGAAGCGCAAAGCACGCCTGCCGCGGCCTCCGCGACGCCCGAGATCAACGCGTGGGTCGTCGTGCAACCCGACGACACGGTGGTGATTCGCATCGCGCGCTCGGAGATGGGCCAGGGCACGCTCACCGGCCTCGCGCAACTCGTCGCCGAGGAGCTCGAGTGCGACTGGTCGAAGGTGCGCACCGAGTGGCCGACGCCGGGCCAGAACCTTGCGCGCAACCGCGTGTGGGGCAACTACTCGACCGGCGGCAGCCGCGGCATCCGGGACTCGCACGACTACGTGCGCAAGGGCGGCGCGGCTGCTCGCATGATGCTCGTCCAGGCCGCCGCGGATGGCTGGGGCGTCCCGGTCGCCGAATGCGTCGCGGCCAACAGCGTCGTCACGCACAGGCCGAGCGGCCGCACAGCGCGCTACGGCGCGCTCGCTCCCGCTGCGGCGAAGCTGGCAGCGCCGACCGACGTCAAGCTCAAGGATCCGAAGGATTGGAAGATCGCGGGCAAGCGCGTCGCGCGGCTCGACACCGCCGACAAGACCACCGGCACGCTCGTCTACGGGATCGACGTCAAGCTGCCCGGGATGCTCTGCGCCGCGATCAAGGATTGCCCGGTGATGGGCGGCAAGGTCAGGAGCGTCGACGAATCGGTCGCGCTCAAGCGTGCCGGCGTGAAGAAGGTCGTCCGCGTCGGCGATTCGGCGGTCGCGGTCGTGGCGGATACGTGGTGGCGCGCCAAGACCGCGCTCGACGCATTGCCGATCGAGTGGGACTATGGCCCGAACGCGAATGCGTCGTCGGCAAAGTTCGCGGCAGAGTGCAAAGCGGCGCTCGAGGTCAAGGACGCCCCCGTCCACATGCAGGTCGGCGACGCGCGCGCCGCGATCGCGGCGTCGCCGCGCAAGATCGAGGCCGTCTACGCGTACCCGCACCAGGCGCACGCGACGATGGAGCCGATGAACGCGACCGCGCGCTACACGCCGCAGCGCTGCGAGGTGTGGACGCCGACGCAGAACGGCGAGGCCGCGCTCGCGGCCGCGTCGGAAGCGTCGGGCGTGCCGCTCGCGCAGTGCGAGGTCTACAAGACGCTGCTGGGCGGCGGCTTCGGCCGGCGCGGCGCGAGCCAGGACTGGGTGCGCCAGGCGGTGGCCATCGCCAAGGAGCTGCCGGGCACGCCGGTCAAGCTCATCTGGTCGCGCGAAGAGGACATCCAGCACGACAAGTACCATCCGTCGACGCAGTGCAAGCTGGTCGCGGGCCTCGACGCGCAGGGCAACATCACCGGCGTGCACATGCGGCTCGTCGGGCAGTCGCTCATCGCGAGCTATGCGCCGCAGAACGTCCGCGACGGCAAGGACCCGCAGATGTTCCAGGGCGTCAATGCGCAGGGGGCGGAAGGGCGGTTGGGCTACACGTTCGCGACGCTGCTGGTCGAGCAGCAGATCCGCGACCCGCACGTGATGCCGGGCTTCTGGCGCGGCGTCAATACCAACCACAACGCGATCTACGTCGAGTGCTTCGTCGACGAGATGGCGCACGCGGCCGGCATGGATCCGCTCGCGTTCCGCCGCAAGCACATGGCCAGCCACCCGAAGCATCTCGCGGTGCTGAACGCGGTCGCCGAGCGCGTCGGCTGGGGCACGCCGCCGCCCGCGGGCGTGCATCGCGGGCTCGCGCAGTTCATGGGCTTCGGCAGCTACGTCGCGGCGTGCGCCGAGGTGTCGGTGTCGAAGCAGGGCGTGCTCAAGGTCCACCGGATCGTCGCCGCGACCGACTGCGGCCACGCCGTGAACCCGCAGCAGATCGAGGCGCAGGTCGAGGGCTCGTTCGCGTACGGCCTCTCGGCCGCGCTCCATGGCGAGTGCACGGTCAAGGACGGGCGCATCGAGCAGTCGAACTTCCACGACTACCGTTTGATCCGGATGGACGAGATGCCGCGCGTCGAGTCGATCGTGATGCCGTCGGGCGGCTTCTGGGGCGGCGTCGGCGAGCCGACGATCGCGGTCGCGGCGCCGGCCGTGCTGAATGCGATCTTCGCGGCGACCGGCAAGCGCATCCGCACGCTGCCGCTCAAGAACCACGATCTCGCCAGCGCGTGATCGCGGGGCTCGTCGCGATCGTCGCGATCGTCGCGCCGCCCGCGGTCGCGCAGTCGCCCGCGGTCGTGCCGTATGCGGTCGCCGGCGACGCGATCGTCGCGCCGCTGACCCGCACGCCGGGGGTCGCCGCGCGCGGCCGCGCGATCGTCGCGGACCGGCAGGTCGGCATGTGCCTCCTGTGTCACCGCGGTCCGATTCCCGAGGAGCGTTCCCAGGGCACGATCGGGCCCGACCTCGCGGGGGTGGGCGCGCGACTCGGCGCCGGGCAGCTGCGGCTGCGCATCGTCGACATGCGCCGCGTCAATCCGGCGAGCACGATGCCCGCGTACCACCGCATCGAGGGCCTCGAGCGCGTCGCGCCGGCGTGGACCGGCAAGCCGATCCTCGACGCGCAGCAGGTCGAGGACGTCGTGGCATACCTGGGAACGCTGCGGCCGTGAACCCGGTCGAATCGCCATGAGCGCGACGCGACGCCGCTTCCTCGCCGCCGGGGCAGGCTTGGGCGCCGCGCTGATCGTCCGGCCCGCGGCCGCCGCGCCCGAGGAGCTCGCGGCAGCCATCGCCGCGTACACCGGCGGCGCCAAGGTCTCGCCCGGACGCGTGACGCTCGACATCGCGAAGCTCGTCGACAACGGCAACGCCGTGCCGGTCGCGGTGAGCGTGGAGAGCCCGATGACGCCCGCCGACCACGTCAGGGCGATCGCGATCTTCAACGAGCGCAACCCCGAGCGCGACGTCGCGCGCTTCGCGCTCGGCCCCCGCGCCGGTCGCGCGAAGGTGTCGACGCGCATCCGGCTCGCGACGTCGCAGAAGGTGACGGCGATCGCGACGATGGGCGACGGCAGCCACTGGTCCGATACGGTCGACGTGGTCGTCGTCCTCGCCGCCTGCCTCGAGGGCGACATCTGATGGCGCGCGCGATCGTCACCGTGACGCAGGCGCCGAAGCGCGGCGACGTGATCGAGATCCGCACGCTGATCGGCCACCCGATGGAGACCGGCTTCCGCACGACCGGCGACGGCGCGCGCGTGCCGCGCGACCTGATCCGCAAGCTGACGTGCCGCTACGAGGGCGAGGTCGTGTTTTCCGCGGAGCTCTTTCCCGCGACCGCCGCGAACCCGTTCGTCGCGTTCCACACGGTCGCGACCGAGAGCGGCACGCTGTCTTTCACGTGGGAAGGCGACAACGGCTTTAACCAGACCGAGACCGTCGCGATCCGCGTGACATGAGCGCCCGGCACCTTGCCGCGGTCGCGCTCGCCGTCGCCGGCGCGGCGCACGCGCAGGGCGACGCTCGCCGCTCGGGCCACGACTTCATGTCGCCGGCGACGCAGGCGATGCAGCGCGACGACGCGGCGAATCCGGCGATGCTGGGGGTCGGCGACGGGGAGGCGCTGTGGCGCGTCGCCGCGGGGCGCGTGGGCAAGTCGTGCGCCGACTGCCACGGCGACGCGAAGGCGAGCATGCGCGGCGTCGCGGCGCGCTACCCGGCCTACGACGAGACGGCCGCGCGGCCGCTCACGCTGGCGCAACGCGTCGACGCGTGCCGCATGCGCCACCAAGAGGCGCCGGCGTTCGCGCCTGAGAGCCAGGAGCGCCTCGCGCTCGAGAGCTACGTCGCGCTGCAGTCGCGCGGGATGCCGATCGCGCCGCCCGACGACGCGCGCCTCGCGCCGTTCCGGGATCGAGGTGCGACGCTGTGGCGCACGCGCGTCGGCCAGCTCGACCTCTCGTGCGCGCAATGCCACGATGCACTCGCCGGCGAGCGTCTCGCCGGCAGCGTCATTCCGCAGGCGCATCCGACCGGCTATCCGATCTACCGGCTCGAGTGGCAGTCGCTGGGGTCGCTCGAGCGGCGGCTGCGCGGTTGCCTATTCGGCGTGCGCGCCAGGGTGCCGCCGGCCGGCGCGATCGAGCTCGTCGAGCTCGAGGCCTGGCTCGCCGTGCGCGCGGCCGGTATGGCGGTCGACGCGCCGGGCGTACGGCCCTAGCTGCGCGGTACAATCCGCACCTTCGAAAAGCCTTGTGGGTCAGGCTTCAGCCTGACGTCGTTCATGGGGCGAAATGCGTCGGGCTGAAGCCCGATCCACCAAGCGCCTGCATGACCTCCCACGACAACCCTCTTCTGGCTCCCTGGACCGGTCGTTACGGCCTGCCTCCGTTCGACCGCATCGAAACGAAGCACTTCGCGCCCGCGTTCGATGCCGCGATGCGTGAGCATCGCAGCGAGACCGCCGCGATCGCGAACGACCGCTCGCCGCCCACGTTCGACAACACGGTCGGCGCGCTCGACGCCGCCGGCCGCACGTATGCGCGCGTCGGCGCGGTGTTCCACAACCTCGCGGCGTCGCATACCTCGCCCCCGCTGCAGGCGATCGAGCGCGAGATGATGCCGAAGCTCGCCGCACACGACACGGCGATCCTGCTCGACGCGAAGCTGTTCGCGCGCGTCGACGCGCTGCTCGCGAAGCGCGACACGCTGGGCCTGTCGCCCGAGCAGCTCCGGCTCCTCGAGCGCATGCACCTCGATTTCACGATGGCGGGAGCGAAGCTCGAGCCGCGGGCGCGCGCGCGCGCCGCCGAGATCGCCGAGCGCCTCGCGACGCTTTCGACCACGTTCCGGCAGAACGTGCTGCGCGACGAGGCCACGCAGGGCCTGCTTCTGAGCGGCGAGGACGACCTCGCCGGTCTGCCGGCGTGGCTGCGCGACGCGGCGCGCGAGGCTGCCAGGCAGCGCGGCGAGCCCAACGCGTGGTGGATCTCGATCTCGCGCTCGCTCGTCGCCCCGTTCCTCGAATGGTCCGACCGCCGCGACCTGCGCGAGCGTGCGTTCAACCTGTGGACGCGGCGCGGCGAGCTCGACCCGGCGCACGACAACCGCCCGGTCGCGCGCGAGATCCTGAAGCTCCGCCACGAGCTCGCGCGCCTGCACGGCCATCGCGCCTATGCCGACTACGCGTTGGTCGACCGGATGGCGAAGACGCCGGCCGCGGTCGCGCGGCTGCTCGAGCGCGTCTGGGGACCGGCGAAGGCGAAGGCCGCCGTCGAGCGCGACGCCTTGCAGGCGATGGCGCGCGAGACGGGCGCGACGCATGCCATCGAGCCGTGGGACTGGCGCTACTACGCCGAGAAGGTGCGCCGCGCGCGCTACCAGGTCGACGACGCCGAGGTGAAACCGTACTTCGCGCTCGACCGCATGCTCGAGGCGGCGTTCGACTGCGCCGGCCGTCTGTTCGGCATCCGCTTCGTCCCGCAGGGCGACATCACTACCTACCACCCGGACGTGCGCGTTTACGACGTACAGGACGCGAGCGGCGCAAGCATCGGCGTGTTCCTGTCCGACAACTTCATGCGGCCGACCAAACGCGGCGGCGCGTGGATGTCGACGTTCCGCGATCAGTCGCGCGCGCTCGGCCAGCAGCCGATCGTCGTCAACAACAACAACTTCGCCAAGGCGCCCGCGGGCGAGCCGACGCTGTTGTCGGCGGACGACGTGCGCACGCTGTTCCACGAGTTCGGCCACGGGCTGCACGGGCTCCTGTCGCAGGTCACCTACGAGCGGCTGTCGGGCACGAGCGTGCTGCGCGACTTCGTCGAGCTGCCGTCGCAGCTCTTCGAGCACTGGGCG
>DATBSV010000317.1:0-7306 GCA_036559685.1 Casimicrobiaceae bacterium | reverse complement strand
ACGACCGTCTCGAGCTGGAAGCTCGACAGCTCGAGCACGAACACGTCGGGCCACGGCCCGCCCGCCTCGATCATCGACAGCGCGTCGAGGACCGCGACACCGATGTTGCCGGCGACGGTCGCGGCGAGCCCCGCGGCGCGCGCGAGCTCGCCGCACAGCGCAGTCGTCGTCGTCTTGCCGTTGGTCCCCGTGATCGCGAGCACCTTCTGCGCGGGCGGCAGCGCCCGCGCGAACAGCTCGACGTCGCCGACGAGATCGGCGCCGGCCGCGACCGCCTCGGCGATCGCCGGCTGGTCCTTCGGGACGCCCGGGCTAATGGCGATCAAGTCAACGCCGGCAAATGTCGACGCGGTGAACGGCCCGGACTCGATCGTGATCTCGGGATGCTCGCGCGAGAGGCGATCGGCATTCGGCGGCACGGGCCGCGTGTCGGCCACGCGCACTTGCGCGCCGTGCTTCGCGAGCCAGCCCGCGAGCGTGTAGCCGGTGAGCCCGAGGCCCAGCACGACGGCGCGCTTGTTCTTGTATTCGGCGTTCATCGCAGCTTCAGCGTGGACAGGCCGAACAGCACGAGCAGCATCGTGATGATCCAGAACCGGACGACGACCTGGTTCTCCTTCCAGCCCTTGAGCTCGTAGTGGTGGTGGATCGGCGCCATGCGGAACACGCGCTTGCCGGTCAGCTTGAACGACGCGACCTGGACGATCACCGAGAGCGTCTCGACGACGAACACGCCGCCCATGATCAGGAGCACGATCTCCTGGCGCACGATCACGGCGATCGCGCCGAGGCCCGCCCCGAGCGACAGCGCGCCGACGTCGCCCATGAACACCTCGGCCGGGTACGCGTTGAACCACAGGAACCCGAGCCCCGCGCCGGCGATCGCGCCGCAGATCACCGCGAGCTCGCCGGCGCCCGCGATGAACGGGAACTGCAGGTAGCGCGCGAAGATCGCGTTGCCGGTGACGTACGCGAAGATGCCCAGCGCCGCGCCGACCATGACGGTCGGCATGATCGCGAGCCCGTCGAGCCCGTCGGTCAGGTTGACCGCGTTGCTCGTGCCGACGATCACGAACCAGGTCAGCACGATGAAGCCCCACACGCCCAGCGGATAGGTGATCGTCTTGAAGAACGGCACGATCAGGTCGGCCTTCGGCGTCAGCGCGCCCGAGAAGCCGCTTTGCGCCCAGCCGACGAGCAGCTTCCACGCCTGCGCGGCGTCGGGCGCGGATACGGCAAACGCCAGGTACACCGCGGCGACGAGACCGATCACCGCCTGCGCCGCGAGCTTCGCCCGTGCCGAGAGCCCCTTGGGATTGCGGTAGACGACCTTGCGGTAGTCGTCGATCCAGCCGATCGCGCCGAAGCCCAGCATCACGAGCAGCACGACCCACACGAAGCGGTTCTCGAGGTCGCCCCACAGGAGCGTCGTGATCGCGATCGACACGATGATCAGCGCGCCGCCCATCGTGGGCGTGCCGGCCTTCGCAAGGTGGGTGCTCGGACCGTCGTCGCGTACCGCCTGGCCGATCTTCATGCGCGAGAGCCACGCGATCATGCGCGGGCCGACGACGAACGAGATGACCAGCGCCGTCATGCACGCGAGCACCGCGCGCAGCGTGAGGTAGCCGAACACGTTGAACGCGCGGACGTCCTTCGAGAGCACCTCGGCGAGCCACAGCAGCATCTAGTGGGCTCCTTTCGAGGCTGCGCCCGTCAGCGCCGACACCACGCGCTCCATCCGCATGAACCGCGAGCCCTTCACCAGCACCGTCGTGCCCTCGCGCGCTTGCGGCGCGACCGCCGCGATCAGCCGATCGACGTCCGCGTGCCAGTGACCGTCGGCGCCGAACGCCGCGGCGGCTTCCTTCGCGAGCGGGCCCACCGCGTCGAGACGGTCGAGGCGGCGCTCGCGCGCGTAGCCGCCGACCTCGCGGTGGTACGCCGGGCCGTCCGCGCCGACCTCGCCCATGTCGCCGAGCACGAGCCAGCGCACGCCGTCGGCGCGCGCGAGCACGTCGATCGCCGCGCGCACCGAGTCGGGGTTCGCGTTGTAGCTGTCGTCGATGACGATCGCGCCCGACGGCGCGCGCGTCGTCGCGAGCCGGCCCGCGACCGGACGGAACGCCTCGAGTCCGTGCACGACCGCGTCGAGCGGTGCGCCTGCCGCGAGCGCGGTCGTCGCCGCCGCGAGCGCATTGCGCGCCATCGGCTCGCCGGGCACGGAGAGTCGGACATCGGCGTCGCCGTTCCAGGTGCGAAGCGCGAGCGCGCTGCCTTCCGGCGCAGGCGTCATGCGCGCGGACACGTCGGCGCGCGCGTGCAGCGCGAAGGTGCGCACGGCCGCTCCGGAGATCGCCGCCGCGCCCTGCCAGACGTGGAGCGACGGGTCGTCGGCGTTGAGCACCGCGACGCCACCGTGCGGCAGCGACACGACGGCGTCGGCGTGCTCGGCGGCAACTTCGGCGACGCTCGGCAGGAACTCCTGGTGCTCGCGCTGCGCGTTGTTGACGACGACGATCGTCGGCCGGGCGATCGCGCAGAGCGCGCGCGTCTCGCCGCGGTGGTTCATGCCGACCTCGACGACCGCGACGCGGTGCGCGCGGTTGAGTCGCAGCAGCGTCAGCGGGAGGCCGATCGCGTTGTTGAAGTTGCCTGAGGTGGCGAGCGTGCCCTCGACGCCGAACGCAGCGCGCAGGATCGACGCGGTCATCTCCTTGACGGTCGTCTTGCCGTTGGAGCCGACGACGACGGCGAGCGGCAGGTCGAAGCGCCGGCGCCAGTCGCCGGCGAGCCGCCCGAGCGCGACGAGCGGGTCGTCGACCGCGACGACGGGTCCCGGGAACGCGCCGCGGTCCGCGGCGACCAGCGCCGCCACGGCGCCGCGCCCGAACGCGTTGGCCACGTACGCGTGACCGTCGTGACGCTCGCCGACGAGCGCGACGAACAGGTCGCCGGGCTCGACCGCGCGCGAGTCGGTCGTCACGCGGACGAAGCGCACGTTCGCCCCTTGGACCTGCCCGTGGACGGCTTCGGCGGCGGTCGCGAGGTCCATCATGCACCGCTCCAGGCCGCGAGCGCCTCCTCGACGGCATGCGCGTCGCTGTAGGGCCGCCGCTCGCCGGACACTTCCTGGTACGCCTCGTGACCCTTGCCGGCGACGAGGACGACGTCGCCGATCTTCGCCGCTTGCACGGCGGCTTGGATCGCGGCGACGCGGTCGAGTTCGACGCGCCAGCGCCGCTGGCCCGACTCGACGACGCCCTTGGCCACGGCGTTGGCGATCGTCGCCGGATCCTCGAAGCGCGGGTTGTCGCTGGTCACGATCACGCGGTCGGCCCCCTCGCCGGCGACGCGGCCCATCACCGGCCGCTTGCCGGCGTCGCGGTCGCCGCCGCAGCCGAACACGCACGTGAGCTCGCAGCCGTCCATCACGACGGGCCGCAGCGCCACGAGCACCTTCTCGAGCGCGTCGGGCGTATGCGCGTAGTCGATGACGACGAGCGGCCGGCCCTCGCCGCCGTGACGTTCCATGCGTCCGGGTGGCGGGCCGAGCAGCGCGAGCGCGTCGAGCGCCGCGTCGAGCTCGACGTCGCTCGCGAGCAGCGCGCCGAGCGTCGCGAGCAGGTTCAGGACGTTGAAGGCGCCGACGACGCCGGTCTCGACCTTGCCTCGCCCCCACGGCGTCACCACGCCGAGCGAGTAGCCGCGCGGCCCCATCGAGATGCCGGTCGCCGCGACATCCGCGTTCGCGAGACCGTAGGTCAGCGCGCGGCCGCCCCGCGCGCGCACCTCGTCGATCAGGCGCTGGCCGTACGGATCGTCGGCGTTGATGACCGAGCACGCGAGCCCGGGCCACGAGAACAGCCGCGACTTCGCTTCGCCGTAGTCGGCCATCGTGCCGTGGTAGTCGAGGTGGTCGCGCGTGAGGTTGGTGAACACCGCGATGTCGAACGTCGCGCCGTTGACGCGTCCCTGGTCGAGCCCGATCGAGCTCACCTCCATCGCCACCGCCTTCGCGCCGTCGTCGCGAAAGCGCGCGAGCGTCTCGTGGAACACGGCGGCGTCGGGCGTCGTGTTGATCGCGGGTGCAAGCGCGCCGACGAGCCCGATGCCCAGCGTGCCGATCACGCCGCAGCGCCTGCCGGCACCGTCGAGGCTCTGCGCGATCCACTGCGACGTCGTCGTCTTCCCGTTGGTCCCGGTGACGCCGACCATCCACAGGTCGCGCGACGGGTTGCCGTAAACGATGTTCGCGATGTAGCCGAGCCGCGCGGCGAGCTGCTCGACGCCGGCGTTGGGCACGCTCCAGATGTCGTTCCAGCGGAAGTCCCGCGTGTCCCACAGCACGGAACCCGCGCCTCGCGCGATCGCGTCGGGGATGAACGCGCGGCCGTCGACGCGCGTGCCAGGCCACGCGGCGAACGCATCGCCGCGGCCGACGGCGCGGCTGTCGGACGTCACACGCTCCGGGATCGTGCCCAGCGTCGCGAGCACCGCCATCGGGTCGAACGCGGGCTCGGCCATCAGGTTTCCTCGCCGATCTCGCCGTCTTCCGGCGGCAGGATCACGTTGTCGACCGGCGCATCGGTCGGCACGCCGAGCATGCGCAACGCCGGTCCGGTCACGGCCGAGAACACCGGCGCGGCGACGATGCCGCCGTAGTACTGCCCGGCCGAAGGCTCGTCGATCATCACCGCGACGACGATGCGCGGATCGGACGCGGGAGCGAAGCCGACGAACGAGCTCACGTACTTGGTCGCGGCGTAGCCGTGGCCCTCGAGCTTGTGTGCGGTGCCGGTCTTGCCGGCGACGCGGTAACCCGACACCTGCGCGCGCGGCGCGGTCCCGCCCGGCTGCACCGCCGACTCGAGCATCCTGCGCACGGCGAGCGCGGTTTCGCGCTTCATCGCGGGACGGCCGGCGACCGGCGCACCGGTCTTGAACAGCGTCACGGGCATGAGCTCGCCCCCGGTTGCGAACACCGTGTAGGCGCGCGCGAGCTGCACGAGGTTCACCGAGATCCCGTGGCCGTAGCTGATCGTCGCCTGCTCGATCGGCTTCCAGCTTTTCGCAGGCCGCAGCCGGCCGCTCACCTCGCCCGGGAAGCCGGTCTTCGGCGGCGTGCCGAAGCCCGCGTCGGCAAGCTGCTGCCACAGCGTCTGCGCGGGCAGGCCGAGCGCGATCTTCGCCGCGCCGATGTTCGACGACTTCTGGATCACCTGCGCGACCGTGAGCGTTCCGGACGGATGCGCGTCGTGGATCGTGTTGGGGCCGATCGAGAACGTTCCGCCGCCGGTCGCGACGAGGGTGTCGGGACGCACGGCGCCGGCGTCGAGCGCCGCGGCGATCGCGAACGGCTTGAGCGTGGAGCCGGGCTCGAACACGTCGGTCAGCGCGCGGTTGCGCATGCGCTCGCGCGCCGTGCGGTCGCGCGCGTTCGGGTTGTACGCGGGCCAGTTCGCGAGCGCGAGGATCTCGCCGGTGCGCACGTCGAGGATCACGAGGCCGCCGGCCTTCGCCTTGTTCGCGTCGATCGCCGCCTTGAGCTCGCGGAACGCGAGGTATTGCAGGCGCGAGTCGATGGAAAGCGCCAGGTCGCGGCCTTCCTGCGGCACGCGGATCGAAGCGACGTCCTCGACCGCCTCGCCGCGCCGGTTGATGATGACGCGCCGCGTGCCCGGGACGCCCGCGAGCCAGGGCTGCTGCGCCAGCTCGATGCCTTCCTGGCCGGCGTCGCGATCGCCGGTGAATCCGAGCACGTGGCTCGTCACCTCGCCGCCCGGGTAGTAGCGACGGAACGCGGTCTCCTCGTTCACGCCCTTGATGCGCAACGCGAGCGCGCGCTCGGCGACTTCGGGCGACACGAGCTTCGCGAGGTAGACGAAGTCGTCCGACGCGTCGATGCGCGACCTGAGCGCGGCGGGTTTCACGTCGAGCACGCGCGCGAGCTTCGCGAGATCGTCGCCTTCGAGCGCGAGCTGGCCGGGAAACGCCCACAGCGACTTGACCGGCGTCGACACCGCGAGCGGCTCGCCGTGGCGGTCGACGATCCGTCCGCGGTGCGCGGGGAGCTCGAGCTCGCGCGAGTAGCGCGCGGCGCCGCGTTCCTGCAGGAACGCGTTGTCGACCCACTGCAGGTAGAGCGAGCGGATCGCGAGCATCGTGAACAGGAGCGCGAGCCCGCCGAACAGGATCGCCGCGCGCCCACCCGAGATCGCCGGGCCCTCGACCTTGCGCGAGCGCCGCTTGGGCAGCGTCGCCGCGATCATCGCGGCCTCCCCGGATCCGGAACCTCGACGACCTCGACGCGTCCGGTCGGCGGCGCGAGCATGTGGAGCTGCTCGCGCGCCACCTTCTCGACGCGCGCCGGCATCGACCACGTCGACTGCTCGAGCTGCAGCTGGCCGTACTCGACTTCGTAGGCGCGCGAGCGCGTCTGCTCGCGCTCGAGCTCGACGAACAGGCTGCGCCACTGGTGCGTCGACGTGACGAGCGACAGCGCGCACGCGCACAGGACCGCGAGGAGCAGGAGGCTGGCGCGGGTCATCACGACCCCCCCGAAGCGCGCTCCGCGCGCCTCCCCCCGGGGGGCACGCGTCCTCGGGGCGGCCCTTCGGACGCGTCGTCGCTCGGGGCGGACGGCCAGTCGTCGGGGAGCGGCGCGCCGGTGCGACGCGCGACGCGCAGCACGGCGCTTCGGGCGCGCGGATTCGCGTCGCACTCGGCGTCCGATGCCTTGATCGCGCGGCCGACCGGCGCGAGCGGCGTCTTCGGCAGGTCCGCCTCGACGAGCGGCACGCGCGCGAGGCGCGGATCGCCTCCCCAGGGCTTCGAGGCGCGCGCGACGAACTGCTTGACGATGCGGTCCTCGAGCGAGTGGAAGCTGACGACCGCGAGACGCCCGTCCTCGCGCAACCGCGCGGTCGCGCGCGGCAGCACGCGCTCGAGTTCGGCGAGCTCCTCGTTCACCGCAATCCGGAGGGCCTGGAACGTGCGCGTGGCCGGATCCTGACGCCAATCACCCCGCGTGCGCGCGCCGACGGCTTGGGCCACGATCGTGGCCAGCTCGCGCGTCGTGCCGATGGGCCGGACCGCGCGAGCCGCGACAATTGCTCTTGCAATCGGTTGAGCAAGCCGTTCTTCACCATGGTTGCGAATGACCTCCGTCAGTTCGCGCTGGCTCGCGCGGGCGATGAACGCGGCGGCCGACTCGCCCGCGTCCGGATCCATGCGCATGTCGAGCGGCCCGTCGCGCCGGAACGAGAAGCCCCGGGCCGCCGTGTCGATCTGCGGCGAGCTGATG
>DATBSV010000316.1:0-12077 GCA_036559685.1 Casimicrobiaceae bacterium | reverse complement strand
TCGACAACAGCTCGGACCGCGGCATCGCGGCGAAGGTAGTCGACCTCGGCAAGACGCGCTTCGCCGACTCGGGCGTCCAGATGGTCTACCTGCACGGGCATGCGAACATCGGCTATGGCGCCGCGCACAACCTCGTGCTCCACGGCAGCGGCGCCGACTACCACCTGGTCCTGAACCCGGACGTCGAACTCGAGGCCGACGCGATCCTCAACGCGGTGCGGTGGATGAACGCGCACCCCGACGTGGGCGCGATCGCGCCGTCGGTGCGCCGCCGCGACGGCTCGCGCGACTACCTCGTCAAGCGCAAGCCCGCCATCCTCGACCTTCTGCTGCGCGGATTCCTGCCGCGGCTGGGCCGCGCACTGTTCCGCCGCCGGCTCGACCGCTACGAGATGCGCGACGTCGTCGATCCCGATCCCACGCGCGAGATCATCGACATCGCCGCGATGTCGGGCGCGTGCATGCTCGTGCGGCGCAAGGCGATCGACCAGACCGGCGGCTTCGACCCGCGCTTCTTCCTGTACTTCGAGGACTTCGACTGGACGATGCGCCTCAACCGGGTCGCGCGCACCGCCTACGTGCCGTCATTCGGGGTCGTCCATCACGGGGGCCACGCCGCCAGGAAGGGCATGAAACACATCGGCTATTTCGTGCGCGGCGGCTGGCGCTACTACCGCAAGCACGGCTTCAAATGGCTGTGAATGGAGCGATCGTGGTAACCGGCGCGGCGGGCTTCGTCGGCCGCGCGCTGTGCGAGCGGCTGCGCGCTGCCGGCCGCGAGGTGCGGCCGATCGTGCGCCACGAAGGCACGCCGGGCGCGATCGCGCTCGGCGCGCTGGAAACGGCCGCGCCCGATGCCATCGCGGACGCTCTCGCCGGTGCCGGCGCGGTCGTCCATCTCGCCGCACGCGTGCATGCACTCGACCGCGCGGACGACGACGCGGCGTTTCGCGCGTCCAACGTCGAGTCCACCGCGCGTGTCGCGCGCGCCGCGATCGCCGCCGGCCTGACGCGCTTCGTGCTCGCGAGCAGCGTCAAGGTCAACGGCGAGGCCACGCCGCCCGGGCGGCCGTTCCACCCGGTCGACGCGCCCGATCCGCGCGACGCGTACGGTCGCAGCAAGCGCGACGCGGAGGCGATGCTCGCCGACGCGTGCCGGGGCACGCCGACGATCCCGGTCATGCTGCGCATTCCCCTGGTCGTCGGACCGGGCGCGCGCGGCAACGTCGCGCGGCTCGTCGCGGCGGTCGCAGACGGCCGCACGCTTCCGTTCGCGGCGGTCGACAACCGGCGCAGCATCGTCGGCCTCGCGAACCTGTGCGACGCCTTCGTCGCGCTGCTCGCCGCCGAGCCGCCGCCGACCGGCGTGCACTTCGTCGCCGACGCGGAGCCGGTGTCGACGCCGTCGCTCGTGCGGATGATCGCGCGCGCCCTCGGCCGCCCGGTCCCGCTCGCCTACGTCCCGGTCGCGTTGCTCCGCCTCGCCGGAGCGCTGATGGGCCGTCGCGACGAGGTTGCGCGCCTGACCGGCTCGCTCGAGGTCGACACCTCGACCTTGCGCGCGGCGACCGGCTGGCGGCCCGTGCGCACGCTCGACGCCGAGATCGAGCGGACGGTCGCCGCGACCTTGCGATAATCGCCCCATGCGACACGACAACCGCCGTCCCGACCAGCTCCGCCCGCTTCGCTTCGAGCGCGGGTGGACCAAGCATGCCGAAGGCTCGGTGCTCGTGAGCGTCGGCGACACGCGCGTGCTGTGCACGGCCAGCGTCGAGGAGAGCGTGCCCGGGTGGATGAAGGGCAAGGGCCGCGGCTGGATCACCGCCGAGTACGGGATGCTGCCTCGCTCGACCCACACGCGCACGCGGCGCGAGGCCGCCGAGGGCGCGCAGTCGGGACGCACGCACGAGATCCAGCGCCTCGTCGGCCGGTCGATGCGCGCCGTCGCGGACATGGCGGCGCTCGGCGAGCGCACCGTGCGCCTCGACTGCGACGTGCTCCAGGCCGACGGCGGCACACGCTGCGCGTCGATCACCGGCGCGTGGATCGCGCTCGCCGACGCGATCGACGTGCTGCGAGCCCAGGGTCTCGTCGCCGGCGAGCCGCTGCGCGATCACGTCGCGGCGGTCTCGGTCGGCATCGTCGGCGGGGCGCCGCTACTCGACCTCGATTACGCCGAGGACTCCGCGTGCGACACCGACATGAACGTCGTGATGACCGGGGCGGGCGGGTTCGTCGAGCTGCAGGGGACCGCGGAAGGTGCGCCGTTCTCGCGCGGCGAGGTCGACGCTTTGCTCGAATTGGCGCGCGATGGCATCGCGTCGCTGGTCGCGGCGCAGCGCGCGGCGCGCAAGGCCTGACGGTGCATCAGGATCGCATCGCGAAGCTCGTGCTCGCGTCCGGCAATGAAGGCAAGCTCCGCGAGTTCCGCCGCCTGCTCGCGCCGTACGCGATCGAGGTTGTCGCGCAGGGCGACCTCGGCGTGACCGAGGCCGACGAGCCGCACGCGACGTTCGTCGAGAACGCGCTCGAGAAGGCGCGCCACGCGAGCCGGCACACGCGGCTGCCGGCGCTCGCCGACGACTCGGGAATCTGCGTGAGCGCGCTCGGCGGCGCGCCAGGGGTGCACAGCGCGTACTACGCGGGGCATCCGCGCTCGGATGCGCGCAACAACGCGAAGCTGATCGAGACGCTCGCGAGCGAAGGCGACCGGCGCGCGCACTACGCTTGCGTGCTCGTCGTCGTCACGCATCCCGACGACCCCGAGCCGGTCATCGCCGAGGGGCGCTGGCACGGCCGCGTGATCGACCTGCCGCGCGGCACCGGCGGCTTCGGCTACGACCCGCACTTCGAGGACATCGCGTCCGGTCTGACCGGCGCCGAGCTGCCGCTCGAGCGCAAGAACGCGCTGTCGCACCGCGGCAAGGCGATGCGCGAGCTGATCGACCGCATGATCGAGCGCGGCATGCTGCCGGAGCTCGAGCGGTGAGCGCCGCCGGGCCGTCCCAAGGCGCTCGCCCCCTCCTTGAGGAGGGGGTGTGCGACGCCGCGTCAGCGGCTAGCCTGGGGGAGGTCCAATGAGCCGGACCTTGGAAACCGCGCGCGGCACGGTGCACCAGTGGCAGTGCGACCACATGGGTCACGTGAACGTCCGCGCGTACGGCGAGCGCTTCGAGGAGGCGTGCTGGCAGTTCTACGCGATGCTGGGCATCAAGCCGTCGCAGCTGCGCAACCGCGAGATCCACATGGCGGCCGTCCAGCAGGACACCGCGTATCGCAAGGAGCTCTACGCCGGCGACGTCGTGATCGTGCGCACGACCATGCTCGAGGTGCGCGACAAGGTGCTGCGCTTCGTGCACGAGATGATCAACGGCGAGACCGGCGATGTCGCGGCCACGAGCACGTTCACGGTCGTTTGCCTCGACGCGGCCGAGCGGCGCGCGCGCGCGTTCCCGGCCGATGTGCTCGCGCGGGCGCGCGAGCTGGTCGCTGCGGACCCGCTGGCCGAGGGCTGACGGTGGCCCGCATCGCCGCCCCCGCTTCGCACGCGCGCCCGACGTTCCGCGCGCTTCCGCCGCTGTCGCTGTACGTGCACCTGCCGTGGTGCCTGCGCAAGTGCCCGTACTGCGACTTCAACTCGCACGAGTGGCGCGGGGGCGCGGAAGGTCCGCCCGAAGGCGCGTACGTCGACGCGCTCGTCGACGATCTCGAGCGCGCGCTGCCCGCGGTGTGGGGGCGCAAGGTCGCCACGATCTTCCTGGGCGGCGGAACGCCGAGCCTGTTCTCGCCCGAGGCGATCAACCGCCTGCTCGCGGCGGTGCGCGCCCGGCTGCCGCTGTCGCCCGAGGCCGAGATCACCATGGAAGCGAACCCCGGGACGTTCGAGCGGCGGCGCTTCGAGGGATTCCGCGACGCCGGTATCACGCGGCTGTCGATCGGCGTGCAGAGCTTCGATGCGCATCACCTGAAGGCGCTCGGCCGCGTGCACGATGCGGGCGAGGCGCGCGCGGCCGCCGCGGCCGCGGTCGAGCTGTTCGACGAGGTCAACCTCGACTTGATGTACGGGCTGCCCGAGCAGGATCTGGATCAGGCGCTCGCCGACGTCGAGCAGGCGCTGGCGTTCCGCACGACGCACCTGTCGTGCTACCAGCTCACGCTCGAGCCCAACACGGCGTTCCACCGCCATCCGCCGCCGCTGCCCGACGAGGACGCGATCGACGCGATGGGCGCGGCGATCGAGCAGCGGCTCGCGCGCGCGGGCTTCGAGCACTACGAAGTCTCCGCGTACGCGCGTCCCGGCCACGCGTCCCGGCACAACCTCAACTACTGGCGCTTCGGCGACTACCTCGGTATCGGCGCTGGTGCGCACGCGAAGGTGTCGATGCCGGACCGCGTCGTGCGCGAGGTCCGCTACAAGCAGCCGGCGCAGTATCTCGAGCGCGCGGCGGCCGGCGACGCCGTGATGGAGCGACGCGACGTTCCGGCGAACGAGCTCGGGTTCGAGTTCATGCTGAACGCGCTTCGCTTGACCGAAGGGGTGCCCGCGACGCTCTTCACCGAGCGCACCGGCCTTCCGCTCGCGGCGATCGCTCGCGAGATCGACGCCGCGACCGCGCGCGGGCTGCTCGATCCCGATCCCGCGGTGCTGCGGCCGACGCCGCTCGGGCGGCGCTTCCTCAACACGCTGACGGCGATCTTCCTGCGCGACGCGACCGCGAAGGTGACGGCGTGAGCGACCTGGCGGATCGCAGCGTCGCCGAGCTCGCGCCCGCGCTCGCGTCAGGCGCACTTCCGGTCCGCGAGCTCGTCCTGGCGCTGCTCGCGCGCATCGACGCGACCGAGCCGTCGGTACACGCGTGGGTGCACCTCGATCGCGCGCACGCGCTCGCCGAAGCGACGCGGCTCGACGCCGAGCCGATCGAGGCGCGCGGCGCCGCGTTCGGGTTGCCGCTCGGCGTCAAGGACATCGTCGATACGGCGGCGCTGCCGACCGCGCTCGGATCGCCGGTGGGCGCCGGACGGCGTCCGGCGCACGATGCCACGTCGGTGGCGCGCTGGCACGCGGCCGACGGGCTCGTGCTCGGAAAGACGGTCACGACCGAGTTCGCGTTCATGCATCCCGGCCCGACCGCGAACCCGTGGAATGCACGACACACGCCGGGCGGCTCGTCGTCGGGCTCGGCGGCGGCGGTCGCGCTCGGCCAGGTGCCGGCGGCGATCGGCACGCAAACGAACGGCTCGGTCATCCGGCCCGCCGCGTACTGCGGCGTCGTCGGCTTCAAGCCGACGCTCGATCGAATTCCGTTCGACGGCGTGGCCGAGTTCAGCCGCATGTTCGACACGATCGGCACGTTCACGCGCTCGGTCGCCGATACGGCCATCGTCGCGCACGCGCTCGCGCCTTCGATCGCGCGCGACGTCGCGCCGCGGGCGAGGCCGCCGCGGCTTGCCTGGCTGGCGAAGTTTCCGTGGAACGCGGCGATCGACGACGGCGGCGCGTTCGACGCCGCCGCGGAGCGATTGCGCGCGAGCGGCGCCGAGGTCGTCGCGGTGGCGCTGCCCGACGCGTTCGACGAGGCGCGCGACGTGCAGCGCACGATCATGCTCGCCGAGGGCGCGCGTGCGCTCGAGGCGATCCAGCACCGCGACCGCGCGAGGTTGTCGGCGACGCTCAACGACGCGCTCGACGCGGGTCGCGCGATCGACGCGGCGACGCTCGCGCGTGCCTACGCGTCGCGCGTCGCGATGATCGCCACCGCGAC
Organism: Casimicrobiaceae bacterium; assembly: GCA_036559685.1. Classification (GTDB taxonomy): domain Bacteria; phylum Pseudomonadota; class Gammaproteobacteria; order Burkholderiales; family Casimicrobiaceae; genus VBCG01. The sequence continues at coordinate 6,315 of DATBSV010000316.1, read as the reverse complement.
GTCGTGGCTCGCGCCGTTCGACGCGCTGTGCGCGCCGAGCGCGCCGGGGCCGGCGCCCGAGGGGCTCGGCACGACCGGCGACCCGTCGTGCTGCACCCTCGCGTCGCTCCTGGGTTTCCCGGCGATCTCGTTGCCGGTCGGACGGTCCGCGGGCGGCCTGCCGCTGGGGATGCAGCTCGTCGGCCTCGCCGGCGACGACGACGACCTGCTGTCGGTCGCGCGCTGGTGCGAGGCCGGGCTGCCGGCGTGGCATCATCGTCAGCCATGAAGCGCGCGAAAAAGCACGCCATGCCCAAGCCGCGCGACCCGGTCGCGCGCTCGCCGCTGTTGCGCAAGGGCGGTGCCCACGAGAAGTCGAAGGGGGCGAAGCGCCGCGCCGCCGCGGTGGCGCTGTCGAAGGTCAAGCGGGATCCCGAGCTCGGCGGATGAGGCGATGACACTGTCCCGGCGCGACCTCGAGCTCGGGCGGATGCGCGACATCTACAACGCGGCGCCGGGATATGCGAGCGCGCTCGACGACGAGGCGCTCTCGGCATCGCTCGCCGCGACGCTGAAGGCGAAGCCCAAGGGCGCCGGATGGTGGATCTTCGGCTACGGGTCGCTGTTGTGGAACCCGATCTTCCCGGTCGCCGAAGCGCAGCCCGCCACGATCCACGGCCTGCACCGGCGCTTTTGCCTGCGCTCGCTCGCGACGCGCGGCACGCGCGAGCGTCCCGGCCTGGTGCTCGCGCTCGAGCCGGGCGGATCGTGTCGGGGCGTGGTCTACCGGCTGCCGGCGCCGCTCGCGATCGACGAGCTGCACCTGTTGTGGCGCCGCGAGATGGTCGTCGGCTCGTACCGCCCGGTGTGGGTGCATGCGAAGAGCGCCGATCGCACCATCGTCGCCCTCGCGTTCGCGGTTCGCCGCGATCACCCGCAGTACGCGACGCTCACGCTCGACGAGCAGGCCGACACGATCGCGAATGCATGCGGCGCGTTCGGCACGTCGTGCGAGTACCTGATGAAGACGCGCGAAGCGCTCGCCGCGCACGGCGTCGCGGATCGCTACCTCGACAGCCTGGCGGATGCGGTCGTCGCGCGCCAGCGCGCGGAGCGCGGCTAGACCGCGACGTGCCGGCCGCCGTCGACGTTCAGCGTCTCGCCAGTCACGTAGGGCGCGTCGGCGATCAGGAACAGCACGGCGCGGGCGATGTCGTCGGGCGTGCCTTCGCGCTTGAGGGGAGTGTGCGAGATGATGCGCTGGCGCGACACCTCGTCGAACGACTCGTCGCCCTCGGGCCACAGGATCGGGCCGGGCGCGATCGCGTTGACGCGGACCTCGGGCGCGAGCTCGCGCGCCAGCGAGCGCGTGAGGCCCGTCAGCGCCGCCTTCGCGATCGAGTAGACGACGTAGTTGCGCAGCGGCCGCTCGGCATGGATGTCGCTGATGTTGACGATCGAACCCTGCGTCTTCTTGAGCGGCGCGGCCGCGGCCTGCGACAGGAACAGCGGCGCGCGCACGTTGGTGCCGATCAGGTCTTCCCACTGCGCCGGCTGGATCTCGCCCATCGGGGTCGAGAAGAACGACGACGCGTTGTTGACCAACGCGTCGAGGCGCCCGAAGCGCATCACCGTCTGGTCGACGAGCGACGGCAGCTTGGCGAGGTCGAGGAGGTCGGCCTGGATCAGCGCGACCGAGTCGGCGCGCACGCCGTTGAGCTCGGCCTGGAGCAGGCGGGCTTCGCCGGCCGATGCGCGGTAGTGCAGCATCAGCTTCGCGCCCGCGCCGTGCAGGCGTCGGCAGATCGCGGCACCGACCCGTTTCGCGCCGCCGGTGACCAGCACGACCTTGTCCTGCACTTCGCGCTCCTCGAGCGGGCCCGTCGCGACTCGCTACACTAGCATATCCGCCGCGAGGATTTCAGGCGGCGCTTCCATGCGACGACCCCACGCGCCCGACGCGGCGCCGCCCGAGCCGGACGAGGCCGCGCGCACGCATTCCGGGCGCGTGCACGACGCGCTCGTCGCCGCGATCGACGCGGGCGGCGGATTCCTGCCGCTGCGCGAATACATCGCGCTCGCGCTCTACGCCCCGGGCCTCGGCTACTACGCCGCGGGCGCGCACAAGCTCGGCTCGGCGGGCGACTTCACGACCGCGCCGGAGCTGACGCCCCTGTTCGCGCATGCGCTCGCCCCGACGGTCGGCGCGATCCTCGATTCGTCGCGAGGACGGGAGATCGTCGAGCTCGGCGCAGGGAGCGGCCGGCTCGCCGTCGACCTCGTGCAGGCGCTGGAGCGCGCGGGTGGCGCGCCATCGGGCTACGCGATCGTCGAGCCGAGCCCCGACCTGCGCGAGCGCCAGCGCGAGCTCGTCGTGCGCGAGCTGCCCGCGTGGCGCGACCGCGTGCGCTGGCTCGACGCGCCGCCCGAACGCATCGACGGCGCGGTCATGATGAACGAGGTGCTCGACGCGATTCCGCCGCACGTCGTGTCGCGCGTCGGCGGCGCATGGCACGAGCGCGGCGTCACGCTGGGGCGCGACGGCGCGCTGACGCTCGCCGACGGCGCGCTCGCCGACGCGCGTGTCCTGCGCGCTGCGCGCGAGCGCTTTCCGCCGGACGGCGACTACACGAGCGAGCTCAACCTCGCGGCCGAGGCGCTCGTCGAGGACCTCGGGCGCCGCCTCGCCGGCGGCGCGATCGTCGCGATCGACTACGGCTTTCCGCGGCGCGAGTACTACCATCCGGACCGGCGCGAAGGCACGCTGATGGCGCACTACCGCCATCGCGCGACGTCCGACCCGTTCGTGTGGCCGGGCCTCGCCGACCTGACCGCGCACGTCGACTTCACGGCGATCGCGGAAGCGGGCGCGCGCGCGGGCCTCGGGGTCGCCGGCTACGCGTCGCAGGCGGCGTTCCTGATTGGCGCCGGCATCCTCGACCGTCTCGCGGAATCCGGCGAGCCGTTGTCGCCGGCGTACCTGCGCCACGCGGCGGCGGTCCAGATGCTCCTGTCGCCTGCGGAGATGGGCGAGCTCTTCAAGGTCATCGCGCTCGAGCGCGGCACCGCGATCCGCTGGGACGCGTTCGCGCGCAACGACGCGAGCCACAAGCTATGACGGGCGCGGCTGCAGGTAGGTGCGCCTGGCGTTGTCGCCCAGCACCATCGCGCGCTCGCCGGCATCGAGCGGCGCGAGCGCGTCGAGCGTGATCGCGCGCCAGCGGTTGTAGCCGCCCGCCAGGTCCACCACCGGCCAGTCGCTGCCCCAGACGAGGCGACGCGGCCCGAACAAGGCGACGAGCGTGTCGATCCACGGGGCGAGCTCCGCGGCGCCGTCGTCGGGACGCGCCTCGGTGACGAGGCCCGAGAGCTTGCAGACGACGTGCGGATGCGCCGCGACCACCGCGATGTCGGCGCGCCAGCGGTCGATCTCGCGCTCGCGGATCCGCGGCTTCGCGCCGTGGTCGACGACCACGCGCAACGCCGGATGACGCTCGATGACGCTCGCAAGCCGCGTCAGGTGGCGCGGCAGCACGAGCGCGTCGAAGACCAGGCCGTGCGCGATGAGCGCATCGAAGACCGGCGCGTGCGCGGGCCGCAGGAGCCAGTCGTCGTCGCCGATGTCCTGCACCATCGGGCGCACGCCGACCAGCTTGCGGTCTCGCGCGAGCGCGGCGACCCGCTCGGGCGCGTCGCCGGCGTCGAAGTCGACCCAGCCGACCACCCCCGCGACGTACGGCGTGCGGTGCGCGACATCGAGCAGCCAATGCGTCTCCGCGAGCGTCGGCGCCGCTTGCACGAGAATGGTCGATTCGATTCCGTGATGCGCGAGGACCGGTGCGAGGTCGGCAGGTCCGAAGTCGCGGTGGATCGCGCCGAGCGCAGGCGTGAGCCAGCCGTAGTCGCCGCGGTCGAGACGCCAGAAGTGTTGATGCGCGTCGATCATGCGGGCATCGGCGCGTCGTGGCGCAGCAGCCGCGCCGCCTTGAGGTCGCGCCACAGCGACGCCGGCACCGGCGCGGCGAACGCCTCGACATTGCGCCTGACCTCGTCGGGCGATACGGCACCCAGCACGACGCTCGACACGGCCGGGTGGCCCAGGACGAACGCGAGCGCGGCATGCGGCAGCGCGACGCCGTGCGCCGCGCACACGCGCTCGATGGCGGCGACCCGGGCCGCGACGTCGGGTGGCGCGGGCCGATAGTTGTAGCGCGCGCCCGCGACCGCGCCGGTCGCGAGGATGCCGGAGTTGAACACGCCTCCCAGCATCACGCCGACGCCGCGCTCGAGCGCGAGCGGCAGGAAGCGGTCGAGCGCCGGCTGCTCGAGCAGCGAGTAGCGGCCTGCCAGCAGGACGCAGTCGAGGTCCGCCTCGCGCACGAAGTGCTCGGCCACGTCCGCGTCGTTGACGCCGATGCCGATCGCACGAACGACGTTCTGGGCGCGCAGGTCGGCAAGCGCGCGCAGCGCGCCGACGAGCGCTTCGCGCTGGCGACGCGGCGCGTCGTCGCCATGCGTCCACGGATCGACGTCGTGCACGAGCGCGATGTCCACCGACGCGACGCCGAGCCGCAGCATCGACTGCTCGAGCGAGCGCAGCGCGCCGTCGTGCGAGTAGTCGAAGCGCGCTTCGTGCGGCAAGCCGCCCGCATAGCCTTCGTTGCGCGTCACGCCTTGCGGCGCCGGCGCGAGCACGCGGCCGACCTTGGTCGACAGAACGACCATCGCTCCGGCCCGCCGCCGCAACGCCGTGCCGATTCGATGTTCCGACAACCCGCGACCGTACAGGGGCGAGGTGTCGACGAGCCGGATGCCCGCGTCGAGCGCGGCGAGCACGGTGTCGATCGCCGCGGCGTCGTCGAGCGGCGCGTAGAGGTCGCCGAGCGGCGCCCCGCCGAAGCCCAGGACCGTGACGGCCGGTCCGCGACGGCCCAGTTGTCGCGTCGGGATCGCTACGGGGGCTTGCGCGGCCATGACATTACACACTAACTTGTCAGCATGCCGTCGTCCACGCTACCTTCTTCCACCCATTCCCCGTCGTCCCTGCGCCTGCGTCCGGCCTCGCAGCGCTTCGGGCTCGGTGTCGCGCTCGTCACGCCGTTCGCGCTCGACGGCGCGGTCGACCTCGCGCGGCTTCGCAAGCACGCACGCCGCGTGCTCGACGAGGGCTGCGCGTCGGTCACGCTGTTCGGCACGACCGGCGAGGGGGCGTCGCTCGGTCTCGCTCAGCGCGCGTCGATGCTCGAGGCGCTCGACGACGCGGGCGTCGACCTCGCGACGCAGGTGCTCGCGGGCGTGGCTGCGTCGTCGGTCGAAGATGCCGCCGCGCAGGCCAACCAGCTCTACGACGCCGGCGGACGCGGGATCCTCCTCGCGCCGCCGTTCTACTTCAAGGGCGTCGACGACGAAGGCGTCTATCGCTGGTTCGCCTCGGTGATCGAGCGCTGCCGCGCCCCGCGCGAGGTCGTCGTCTATCACATCCCGCAGGTGACCGGCGTTCCTGTGGGCTCGGCGCTGGTCGGCCGGCTCAAGTCCGCGTTTCCCGGCGTCGTCGCCGCGGTGAAGGATTCGAGCGGCGACTGGGGGTCGACCGAGCGGCTGCTCGCCGACCATGCGGACCTGCACATCCTGGTCGGCGACGAGCGGTTGCTCGCGCGCGCGGTCCGGCACGGCGGCTCGGGGGCCATCAACGGCTTCGCGAATTTCTGCGCGCGCGCGATCCTGCCGATGATCGAGCGCGGTGACGAGGTTCCGGGCGTCAACGCACTCGTCGACGTGCTGCTCCGCCATCCGGTCACGCCGGCCGTGAAGGCCCTGGTTGCGCATCGCTACGGTGACGACGGGTTCATCGCTGTCGCGCCGCCGCTGCTCCCGATCGACGCGACCGTGCGCGCCGAGCTCGGCGCCGCGTTCGACCGCCTCGTTCCCGCATCGATGCGATGATGCTGCGCGAACAGGCACAATGACGACCGCGCGGCCACACCGCGCGCCCTACGAGGAGACGACGATGAGACGAATTTCGATCGCGCTGGCGATCGCGGCGATGCTGGCCGCGGGCTCCGCCGGCGCCCAGCAAGTGACGCTCCGCTGGGGCGACGTGGTCGGCGGCACGCACCCGTCGGTGCAGATGATCGACCGCATCGCCGCCGAGGCGAAGGAGAAGTCGGGCGGCCGGATCGTGATCCAGTCGTTCCCGGGTGGCCAGCTCGGCAGCTCGCGCGACATGATCGACGCGGTCGCCAACGGCGCGCAGCAGATGGTCACCGAGGGCGCGGCGAACTTCGGCGCGTGGGTGCCGTCGATCTCGGTCGTCGAGGCGCCGTACATCTGGCGCGA
>DATBSV010000315.1:0-9671 GCA_036559685.1 Casimicrobiaceae bacterium | reverse complement strand
AGGCCCTGGTTCTTCTTGGCCGACTCGGCTTCCTCGGGCGAAAGATTGAACGCCCGCTGGATATCCTGGGTCAACTGGTTGCCGCCGAACGCCTGGTCGCGCGAGAACAGGAACTGGCCGTTGCGCAGGACGTAGAAATGGGTGATGTGCGCGCCGACGTCGACGAACGCGATGTTCTGGTCGCGCCCGTTCGCGGGCAGCGACGGCGTGATCAGCCGGAACGCTTCCTGGGTCGCGTACGATTCGACGTCCATGACCCGGGGCTTGAGGCCCGCCGCCTCGGCGATCGCGACGCGGTCCTCGACCTTCTCCTTGCGCGACGCCGCGATCAGGACCTCGACCTCGTCGGGGTTGTTGGGCGCGGGGCCCAGGATCTGGAAATCGAGGTTGACCTCGTCGAGGGCGAACGGAATGTACTGGTTCGCCTCGGCCTCGACGGTCAGCTCGAGCTCCTCCTCCTTCTGGCCGGAGGGGACGATGATCTTCTTGGTGATGACCATGGCAGCAGGCAGCGCCATGGCGATGTTGCGGTTGCGGCTGCCCAGGCGCTTCCACGCGCGCTTGAGCGCATCGCTGACTTGGTCCAGATTAGCGATGTTGCCGTCCTGGACCGTATCGCGCCCGAGCGGCTCGATCGTGTATCGCTCGAGGCGGTATGCGCCCTTGCCGGCTTCGGTGAGCTCGACGAGCTTGATGGAGGTCGACGCGACGTCGACGCCGATCAGCGTCGGCGCCTTGGTCTTGAAGACATCGAGAGCCCCTGAGAATTTTTCGGCAAGCATGTCCTAGTCGCCTGCAATGCTGACAACTTACATTAGACTCTGGCAGCAACCCATAACCATGTCAAACCTTTTCCCCCCGAGCGGCATGCGGTGTTGCATGCTTGCCGCACTTTGGGGCTAAAGCCCTGGACCTACAGCAGTTTTATTCACCTGTGCTAAAGCGCTGGCTCCTCTATACCGGGTCCGTCGCCCTCGGGCTGGCGGTCGTCGGCGCCCTCCTGGGCGCCTTCGTGCTGGCATTGCTTTATCCGACGCTACCTTCGCTGGAGACACTGACCGATTACCAGCCCAAAGTGCCGCTTCGGATCGTCTCGGCCGAAGGCGACCTCCTGGGCGAATTCGGGGAGGAGCGCCGGGCCGTCGTTCGCATCCAGGAAGTGCCCGATCTGATGCGCACCGCGATCCTGGCCGCCGAGGACGAGCGCTTCTACCAGCACGGCGGGGTCGACTACCTCTCCGTCCTCCGCGCGGCCTTCACCAACGTGACCTCCGGGACCCAACAGGGCGCCGGCACGATCACGATGCAGGTCGCCCGCAATTTCTTCCTCACGCGCGAAAAAACGCTCACGCGGAAGCTCCGCGAGGTGCTGCTCGCCTGGAAGATCGAAGCCAACCTCTCCAAGGACGAGATCCTCGAGCTCTACGTCAACCAGATCTTCCTCGGCCAGCGCGCTTACGGATTCGCGGCCGCGTCGCAGATCTATTTCGGCAAGCCGCTGAAGGACCTGACGGCGGCCGAAGCCGCAATGCTCGCCGGCCTGCCGAAAGCCCCGTCCGCCTTCAACCCGGTCACCAACCCGAAGCGGGCCAAGCTGCGCCAGCAGTATGTGTTGAGACGGATGCACGACCTTCACTACCTTTCGGATGGGGACTACGAGCAAGCACGAAATGCGCCATTGATCGTGAGGCTGGGCGTGCGCGAATCGGTCCCGATCCGCGCCGAGCACGTCGCCGAAATGGCGCGGCAAGTGGTGTTCGAGGCATACGGCGAGGAGGCGTACACGCGCGGCATCACGGTCTGGACGACGATCCGCACCGCCGACCAGGAAGCCGCCTACGCCGCGGTGCGTCGGGGCGTGACCGAATACGACCGCCGCCACGGCTACCGGGGCCCCGAGGCGTTCGTCAACCTGCCCGAGGACCCGGCCGAGGCGGAGCAGGCGCTCGAGCGCGCGTTCCAGGATGCGACCGACAGCGACAACCTCGTCGCGGCGGTCGTGACCGCGACGGCCGGCGGCGATGTCCGCGCCGTGCTGTCGGGCGGCGACGTGGTGCGCGTCGATCCGGAGGGCCTCAAGTTCGCGGCCCGCTCGCTGTCCGAGCGTGCGCCGACCAACCAGCGGATCCGGCGCGGGGCGGTCATCCGCCTGTCCAAGGACGACAAAGGCCGCTGGCAGATCGCGCAGCTGCCGCAGGCCGAGGCATCGTTCCTCGCGCTGCGCCCGAACGACGGCGCGATCCTCGCGCTGGTCGGCGGTTTCGACTTCGACCGCAACAAGTTCAACCACGTCACGCAGGCGTACCGGCAGCCGGGCTCGGCGTTCAAGCCGTTCATCTACTCGGCCGCGCTCGAGAAGGGGTTCACGCCGGCGACGGTCGTCAACGACGCCCCGTTCTTCGTGCCGGCGGCGCAGGCGGGCGGCGAGGACTGGGAGCCCAAGAACTACGACGGCAAGTTCGACGGCCCGATGCGGCTGCGCACCGCGCTCGCGAAGTCGAAGAACCTCGTCACCGTGCGCGTGCTCCAGGCGATCGGGCCGCAGTACGCGCAGGACTACGTCGCGAAGTTCGGCTTCGACCCGAAGCTGCACCCGGCCTACCTGACGATGGGCCTCGGCGCCGGCGCGGCGACCCCGGTGCAGATGGGCGGCGCGTACTCCGTCTTCGCGAACGGCGGCTACCGTGTCTCGCCCTACCTGATCGCGAAGATCACCGACGCGCGCGGCAACGTGCTGTCGCAGGCCGAGCCGCCGAAGGCCGGCGAGACGGCCGAGCGGGCGATCGACCCGCGCAATGCGTTCGTGATGACCACGCTCCTGCGCGACGTCGTGAGCTACGGCACGGCGACGCGCGCGCTGTCGCTCGGCCGCAAGGACCTCGCCGGCAAGACCGGCACCACCAACGAGAACGTCGACGCGTGGTTCTGCGGCTTCAACTCGGGCATCGTCGGCGTCGCGTGGATCGGCTTCGACCAGCCGCGCACGCTGGGCAACAACGAGACCGGCGCGGTCGCCGCGCTGCCGATCTGGATCGCGTTCATGCAGCGCGCGCTCAAAGGCGTGCCCGAGAGGCCAATCGACAAGCCCGACGGCGTCGTGCAGGTGCGCATCAACGAGGCGACCGGGCTGCGCGACGACGCGAGCGCGATCAGCGACTGGTTCTACGCCGAGTCCGTGCCACGCTTGGCCGACACCGCGTTCGTTCCGGTTCCCCAGCCCGGACAGCCCGGCCGCACCGCGCAGGACGTCCGCAACCAGATCTTCTGATGACCTCCCCCGGTCGGGCACTGATGACATCCCCCCGATGCGCGCTTCGCGCGCTTCCCCCCAGGGGGCGGCGCGCCCTTGGGGCGGCCCGGCGGGCACGCCGATGAGCAAACGTTCCACTGCGATGTACGAAGCGCGGCGCGCCGAGCGAAGGCAGGGGCTCGGCCCCGACGGCGAGGAGCGCGCGAGCCTCGCGCAGGCCGCCGCGCGGCTGATCGCCGAGCACGGCATCGCCGACTGGTCGTACGCGAAGAAGAAGGCCGCGCGCGAGCTCGGCCTGCCCGAGCGCGGCGTCCTGCCGGGCGACGACGAGGTCGAGGACGCGCTCGCCGAGTACCACGCGCTCTACGGTGGCGACGAGCACCGGGCGATGATCCGCACGCGCCGCACCGAAGCGCTCGCGTGGCTGCGCAACCTCGCCGCGTTCGACGCGCGGCTCGTCGGCGGCGTCGCCGCGGGCTGGGCGACCGAGCACAGCGACATCAGGATCGAGCTCTGCGCCGACGACAGCAAGACCGTCGAGATCGCGCTCCTCAACGCGGGCGTCGCGTTCCGGCCGATGCCCCATCGCGCCCATGACGACGCGTACGACCTCTACGTCGACACGCCGCGGGGCGGCGTATGCCTGCGCGTGCGTACGCCCGGCGCGGTGCGCTCGCGGCCCCGGCGCGATCGCCACGGGCGCGAGGATCCGAGACTGGATGCGCAAGCGGTCGAGCGGTTGCTCGACGAGTAGCGTCAGGCGCGCTTCAGCCAGCGCGCCGCATCGAGCGCGAAGTAGGTCAGGATCGCATCGGCGCCCGCGCGCTTCATCGCGGTCAGCGCCTCGAGCACGCACGCGCGCTCGTCGAGCCACCCCAGCTGCGCGGCGGCCTTGAGCATCGCGTACTCGCCCGACACCTGGTACACGGCGGTCGGCATCCCGAACGCGTCCTTCACGCGGCGCACGATGTCGAGGTACGGCAACCCCGGCTTCACCATCACCATGTCGGCGCCCTCGGCGATGTCCAGCGCCACCTCGCGCAACGCCTCGTCGCTGTTGGCCGGGTCCATCTGGTAGGTGTATTTGTCGCCGCCCTTGAGGTTCGCGGCGGAGCCGACCGCGTCGCGGAACGGCCCGTAGAACGCCGAGGCGTACTTCGCCGAGTACGCGAGGATGCGCGTGCGCGAAAGGCCGCGGCCGTCGAGCGCCCGGCGCAGCGCGCCCACGCGGCCGTCCATCATGTCCGACGGCGCGACCATGTCGGCGCCCGCCTCGGCGTGGCAGAGCGCCTGCTTGCAGAGCGCCTCGACGGTCTCGTCGTTCATCACGTAGCCCGACGCGTCGATGAGGCCGTCCTGTCCGTGGCTCGTGTACGGGTCGAGCGCCACGTCGGTGACCACGCCGAGCGCAGGGAAGCGCGCCTTCAGCGCGCGCACCGTGCGCGGGACGAGGTCGTCGGCGCGCCATGCCTGCGACGCGTCGGCGCTCTTGAGGTTCGACGGAATCACCGGGAACAGCGCGATCGCCGGCACGCCGAGCTCGACGCACGCCTCGGCGTCATGCGCGAGCCTGTCGAAGCTCTTGCGCGACACGCCCGGGAGCGACTCGACCGGCTCCTCGCGCCCGTTGCCGTCCAGCACGAACACCGGGTAGATGAAGTCGTCCGGCGTCAGCGTCGTCTCGCGCATCATGCGGCGCGAGAACGCATCGCGCCGCATGCGCCGCGGACGCACGCCGGGGAACGAGCCCTTGTAGGAGAAAGCCACGGTCCGGCAATGTTACGCGAACGCGCGACGACCCTGCTGCGTGCGCGGTCTATCGCCGTCGGCGCCGAAATACGCGGGCCGTGGAACTCGCGGTGACGCGCACGGTCACATTCTGCAGACGGAGACGTCTCCCGCTTCCCTCCCTGAGCGGGTGCCTGCTGCGACCGGCAAGCCGCAGCAGGCGTTCCAAGGCCCCGCGTCACTCCCCTTGATCGCGGGGCCTTTTCTTTTCGCTCTTGCCTTGCGCGCCGAGCCAGCGCGCAAGGATTGCATCCGCGTCCATCAGCCCTGTGCGCTTCGTCGCCGAGAACGGAACCACGGTGATGTTCGCCTTCTGCCCGGGGTAACGCTCGGCGAGCACTGTCCGGATCGACTCGGCCGTGCGCATTGCCTCGCTCCGAGAGAGCTTGTCCGACTTGGTCGCCAGCACCAGCACCTCGCGACCCGACGGCAGGAAGCCGTCGAGCAGCGTGAGGTCGAGCGGCTTCAATCCATGGCGCGCGTCGACGACGAGCACGAGCCCGACGAGCGTGGGCCGCGTCGCGACGTAGGCCGCGAGCACGTCCTGCCACTGTCGCTTCACCGCCTTCGGGACGGCCGCGTAGCCGTAGCCCGGCAGGTCCGCGATGAGGGACCCCGAGGGCAGCGCGAACAGCACGATCTGCTGCGTCCGTCCGGGCGTGCGGCTTGCGAATGCGAGGCGCGTGCGATTCGCGAGCACGTTGATCGCGCTCGACTTGCCCGCGTTCGATCGTCCGGCGAAAGCGACCTCGGGCAGGCCCGGGGGCGGCAGCTGCTCGAGCGCCGCGGCCGCGATGACGAATTCCGCGCCCAGCAGCGCGCGCGGCTCCAGCCCGGTCGGGCTGGCCTTCTCGGCTACAATGTCGCGTTTTTCCACGGCACGTTACGTTGCCGGCATCGAAACAAGGGAGAGTCCGTCCATGAAACGCACGCTGCTCTGGGCCATCGCGGCCGGCCTGCCGGCCATCGCCTTCGCCCAGGCACCCGCGAAGCCCGATCTCGCGAAGGCCCAGCAGATCGTCACGCAGGTTTGCGCGGCCTGCCACGGCACGGACGGAACGAGCCCCACCCCCGCGAATCCGTCGCTCGCGGGCATGCCGGCCGACTATATCACCACGCAACTCGCGCACTTCAAGGCGGGCATCCGGCCCAACGCCGTGATGCAGCCGATGGCGGCGACGCTTTCCGACGCCGACATGACCGCGCTCGGGACGTATTTTTCGTCGCAGAAGCCGAAGATCGCCGGCGCGAAGGATGCGGCGCTCGCGAAGCAGGGGCAGAAGCTCTGGCGCGGCGGCGATGCGGCGAACGGCATCCCGGCGTGCAGCGCGTGCCACGGCCCGGCCGGCGCCGGCCTCCCGAAGAACTACCCGCGCCTCGGCGGCCAGTGGGCCGACTACACGGTCGCGCAGCTCAAGGCGTTCCGCAGCGGCGAGCGCGGCAGCGACCCGGCCGGCAAGGACCAGAACGGCAAGATCATGGCCGGCGTCGCGCGCGGGATGACCGACGCGCAGATGAAGGCCGTCGCCGAGTACGCGCAGGGGCTGCGCTAGCCGCGCCGCGACCTGGCGCGCGCCCGATGCAGGCGATCGTCGGCGCGCTGGCGCTCTACCCGCTCAAGGGCGCTGCCGGCATCGCGCTCGACGCCGCCGAGGTGCGCACGACCGGCCTCGCGTCGGACGGCGTCGCCGATCGCGAATGGATGGCCATCGATGCCGACGGCGTCTTCGTCACCCAGCGCGAATGCCCGCGCCTCGCGCTCGTGCGCACGTCGATCGACGGCGGCAGCCTGGTCCTCGCGACCGAACGCCGCGATCCGATCGCGCTCGACGCGCGCATGCCCTCGCGGCCCGTCACGGTGTGGAGCGCGCACGTGCGCGGCCACGATGCCGGCGACACCGCCGCCGCATGGCTCTCGGACGCGATCGGCGCGGACGTGCGCGTCGTGCGCTTCGACGCGTCGCATCCGCGCCGCTGCAATCCCGATTACGTCGGCGACAGCGGCGCGCACGTGCGCTTCGCCGACGGCTACCCGGTGCTCGTGATCGGGCGCTCGTCGCTCGACCACCTCAACGAGCGCCTCGCCGCGAAGGGCGAACCTGCGTTGCCGATGAACCGCTTCCGCCCGAACGTCGTGTTAGACGGCCTCGCGCCGCACGACGAGGATCACCTCGCGTCGATCGAGATCGACGGCGTGGTGCTGAAGCCGGTGAAGCCGTGCACGCGCTGCGAGGTGACGACGACCGACCAGGCGACCGCGCGGCGCGGCGTCGAGCCGCTCCTGACGTTGTCGTCGTACCGGCGCGACGACCGTCTCGCCGGCGTCACGTTCGGGATGAACGCGATCGTCGTCGAAGGCGCGGGACGCGCTCTCGCGCGAGGCGCGAGCGCGTCCTGCGAATTCCGGTTCTAGATCAGCTTCCGACCGGCGAGCACATCACCGGGAAGAGCGGTCCCGGCCCGTAGCCTTCCGCGATCCAGCCGGGCGTGCTCGACAGCTCGATCGCGACGGTCTGCTCGGTCGTGAACCGGTGGTTGATCTCGGTCGTGTTCAGGAACCGGTAGACCGGCTTCGTGCCCGCCGGGCACGCGCCGGTTGCCGTGTTCGGCAGCTGCACGTAGTAGATCGCCGGACTCTCGAACACCCAGTCGGTCGCGAAGTTGACCGCGACGGCCTGGCACTCGGCCGGGTCTGCGGTGAAGAAGTGCGAGTCGCCGAACTCCGGCTTGCGGTAGAAGCGGCACACCGGGTTGCGGCCCGGGGCGGGCGCGTCGTACGCGAGGAACCTGAACCCGGTGCGCTCCCAGCCGATGATCGTGCCGTTGTCGAGGCCCGCGATCTCCGCCGGGTTGATCGTCATGAAGAAGTGGTTGAGGTTCCCGTGATAGAACTCGACCGACACGACGATCCCCGCGACCGGGAAGTTCGGCGTGATGTACTGGCGCACCAGCGGCAGCATCGCGCCGAACTGCGAGAAGTAGTCGGTGCCGTCGAGGTTGCTGCACAGCGCGTCGCCGCCGAGCAGCCCGCCGCGGACGACCGCATCGCCGGTCTCGAAGCTCACCAGCGCGCCGCCGCTCGATCCGCCTTCGGTGGTGCCCGAGTCCCAGACGACGGGCGTGAACAGCCCGCCGCCGCCCGCGGCGGTGCCGAAGTTGACCGTCGTCTGATTGCCGCTCGTGCCGCGGCTCCATTTCTTGAGGTCGCCCGACGGATGATGGAAGATCTCGACGTAGCTGCCGGACGGCAGCGTCGTCGCGTTCCAGCCGCGGAACGACACGCCCGTCGGCGGCGCCGAGTTCATGCGCAACAGCGCCCAATCCCAGTCCTGGCTGCGGCCGAGCAGCATCGCCCCGCCCGCCTGCACGACGTAGTTGCCCGGCGTCTGGCTGCCGCAGGCCATCGCGTCGAAGAACCACCACACGTTGAGCGTGAACGCCTCGTACGCGCTCTGGAAGCAGTGGTTCGCGCCGAAGATGTACGGCGTGAACGTCGTCGTCGTGTCGTTGAGCAGCGTGCCCGTGCAGCGCGCGGTCCCGCCGGACGGCACCGTGAAGACGAGCTTGCCCGTCCCTGCCGCCGCGCCGAGCGTCACCGAGTCCTGCGGGTCGACGCACTTGACGTTGATGTTGCACGAGCCCGAGTCGCCGATGTCCGCGAGGATCTTCGCCTCCTCGGCGCGCGACGCCATCGGGCCGACGACGAGGTGCGACACGCGTGCGATCTCGAGCGTCACGCCGGCGAGCGTCGCGCCTTTCTCGGCCTCGATCTCGATCGCGGCACGCTCGCCGTCGATCACTGGCGACCAGTACTCGCCGAAGCGGGCGGTCGCCTGCGCGATGGTGTTCGCCGGAACCGACGCGATCGCCTGCGTCGAGGTCCCGCCCGCGAAGCGAACCTGCACGTCCGGATGGGTCGTCGACATGCGCACGGCGACGCGGATGCCGGCGGCGCCGAGCGACGCGACTTCGATGCGGGCGACGCGAGCGCCATCCGCGGTCGTCGTCCAGGTCAGCCCCGCGAGGTCGACACGCCGCTTCTGGGCGTCGACGTCGCGGCCGAAGCCGATGAACTGCGGCGCCCCCGGCGCGGACAGCGCGGAGCCGCGGTTGCCGTTAAGTGACGCGAGCTTCGCGCGTTCGGTCGCGCCGGGCCGCGCCAGCTCGATGCGGTGCGCCTGCACGGCGCCTTCGAGGCGCATCGGCGCTGCCGCCACGACCTTGGGCGCCTTGGCCGCGCTGTAGGACGCGCTGGGCGCCTGCATCGCCGGCGCCTGGGCTGCCACCGGCATTGCGAGGGCCGCGGCGAGCGCGGCGAGGATGAATCGGATCATCGGCTTGTCTCCTCTCGCGCGCGGCCGCCCGGTGCGGCCGCAAGCGCGCTGTTGCGCTAACGCGCGGGGTCCATCTTCCGCCGACACCGGCCCCGCGGCTTCACGGAGCCGACGCAAGGCATTCGGCGAGCGACACATGCCAGTCGGGCGGCGCGAACCCGAACGTCCGTTCGAATCGCGCGGCGTCGAGCACGCTCCAGTGGGGACGCTTCGCGGGCGTCGGATACTCGGCGGTCGTGATCGGCACGATCCTCACGCGCGGGACGTCGGCGAGGATCGCACGGGCGAAACCGTACCAC
>DATBSV010000314.1:0-4796 GCA_036559685.1 Casimicrobiaceae bacterium | reverse complement strand
GCAGTGCGGCGTGAGGAACAGCTACCGCAATCCGGCGCAGCTCGGCTCGGACCGGTGGGCCGCGTTGATCGGCGCGCGCTGGCTGATGGGCGCGCGCGCCGCGATGGTCGTCGTGTGCGGAACGGCGACGACGATCGACTTCCTGTCGCCCGACGGCGTATTCAAGGGCGGCACGATCATGCCGGGCGTCGGCTTGATGTTGCGTTCGCTGCACGAAGGCACCGCCGCGCTGCCCGACCAGGACGGCGACTTCTTCGACTACCCGACGCAGACCGTCGACGCGATCGCGAGCGGCTGCCAGCACGCGCAGGCCGGCGCGATCGAGCGCATGTACGCGCACGAGTCCGGGATCGTCGACGACCTGACCTGCCTGATCTCCGGCGGCGCCGCGCGCGCGGTCACGCCGCGCCTCACCATCCCGCACCAGTACCACGAGAACCTGGTGCTCGAGGGCCTCTACCGCGTCTCGTTGTCGAGCTAGCCGGGGTGCTCGGGCACGCGCGGCCTCACCGGAGCTTCATCGCGACGATGAACAGCGCGAGGAAGACGAAGCCGCCGAGGATCCATCCCCAGCCGAACGGCGGCAGCGGCTTTCCCTTGAGCAGGTGCCGTCGAGGATTGTCCTTGACGTAGACGATCTCCACCGTCTCGCCCTTCATCAGCCGCTCGACCGCCTCCCGGGTGAGGAAAAGGGACGTGTTGAACGCCTCCTGCCCGGCGGGACGAACCTTCACATCGAAGACGGCGCGAGGCTCTCCCTCGTATTCCGTCCAGCTGGCGGGAGCGGCAGCGAACTTGCCGGCGCGTTCGATGGTCGCGGGGACGCCGTTCGACAGCGCGTGCCGATCCAGGGCGGCGACGACGGGCTCGAAGAAGCAGGTGATCGCGCCCAGGAGCAGCACGATGCGGAACGCCCACTTCCGAACGAGCCCGCGCCCGAGGTGTGCGTTTTCGAGGTCGAAGTCCACGCGGCGTGCGGCGCGCTACACGACCTTGACGACCAGATCCGGCAGCTTGTCGATGTGCGCGGTCATCACGTCGCCGCGCACGACCGGCCCGACGTTCTCGGGCGTGCCCGAGTAGATGATGTCGCCGGCCTTGAGCTCGAACGCCTCCGAGAGCTTGCTGATCTGCTCGGCGACGTCCCAGATCATCTGGTTGAGGTTCGCGTTCTGCTTGATGGCGCCGTTGACGGCGAGCGTGATCCGGCCCTGAGTGAAATGGCCGATGTCGGCGACGCGGTGCAGCGGGCCGATCGGCGCCGAGCGGTCGAAGCTCTTGCCGATCTCCCACGGCTTCTTCTCGTCACCCATCGCGCGCTGCAGGTCGCGGCGCGTCATGTCGAGCCCGACCGCGTAGCCGTAGACGAGGTCGAGCGCCTGCGCGGTGGTCACGTTGCGCCCGCCGGCCTTGAGCGCGGCGACGAGCTCCACCTCGTAGTGGTAGTTCTTCGTCAGCGGCGGATACGGATGATCGCCGACCGTGCCCGGCATCACGACCTGCACCGCGTCGGTCGGCTTCTGGAAGAAGAACGGCGGCTCGCGCGTCGGGTCCGAGCCCATCTCGCGCGCGTGCGCCGCGTAGTTGCGCCCGATGCAGTAGATGCGCCGCACCGGAAAGCGCTCGGTCGTGCCGACGACCGGGATCATCGTGCCCGCGACGACGAACGGCATCGACGCCGCGCTCGTCGTTTCCGAGGTCGTCGCGCAGCCCGCGACGGCGCCGGCGGCGACCGCGCCGGCGGATTGCAACAGGTGACGCCGAGTGATTCGCTTCATGGTGCTCCTCCTTCGTTGCTCAGCATTCGCGCGGGGCCTTGCCGCGCGGCGCCGGATGGATGTTGTCGACCCAATGCACCTGCTCCGGGTTGGGCTCGACGTTGGGCAAATCCAGGTTGACGACGACCGGCTGCTGGCCGCTGCGGCACAGCACGCACGACAGCGGCTCGTCCTCGCTCGCGTTGATCTCCTGGTGCGGCACGAACGGCGGCACGTAGATGAAGTCGCCGGGCCCCGCCTCCGCGGTGAACTCGAGGCGGTCGCCCCACTTCATGCGCGCGCGTCCCGACACGACGTAGATCACGCTCTCGACCGGCCCGTGGTGATGCGCGCCGGTCTTCGCGTTCGGGTGGATGACGACGGTGCCGGCCCACAGCTTCTCGGCGCCAGTGGTCGCGGTCGTGATCGCCGCGGCGCGGTTCATGCCGGGCGTCTGTGCGGTATTGACGTCGAGCTCGTTGGCTCGCACGACGCGCACGCCGTGCAGCCGCCACTTCGAGGGAGAAGGCGCGCTCATCGGGCGTTCATCGTGAGCCAACCGGCGGCGGCAGTCGAGGGCTTGGCAAAGGGCTTGACAGACCGTAAGCTACGGCTTACAGTAAGTCATGGCTTACAGTTCACCGGGCGCCCCGCTCGCCGCCCTCGCGGACCCCACGCGCCGCGCGATCTACGAGTCGCTGACCGGCACGCCGCGCGCCGTCGGCGAGATCGCGCGCGCATTCCCGGTGTCGCGCCCGGCCGTGTCTCAGCACCTGAAGACGTTGCGCGAGTGCGGTCTCGCGATAGAGACGCGGGCCGGCGCGCGCCACCTCTACGCGGTCGATGCCGCGGCCGCGCTCGCGCTGCGCAACTATTTCCAGGCGATGTGGGAGTGCGCGATGCGCGCGTACGCCGATCACGTCGCCGCCGAGGAGAAACGCCATGGACGCACGCCCCGCCGCCCCTGACACAGCGTTGGCCCCGATCGAGCTCGACGTCGTCGTGCCTTGCGACGCGCGACGCGCGTTCGACTACTTCACGCGCGACATCGCTCGCTGGTGGCCGCTCAAGCGCTACTCGTGCGCCGAGGAGAATTCCGCGTCGGTCGCGTTCGAGCCGCGCGAAGGCGGACGGCTCGTCGAGACCGCGCGCGACGGCACCGTGCACCCGTGGGGCACGGTGAAGACGTGGGAGCCCGGCCGCCGCCTCGCGTTCACGTGGCACCCGGCGCGCGATCCGTCGACGGGACAGTGGGTCGAGATCGTGTTCCGCGATCACCCGTCGGGCGCGCGCGTCACGCTCACGCACGGCGGTTGGGAGGCGCTCGGCGAGCGCGCGGTCGCGGCGCACGAGGCGTACCGCAAGGGCTGGCCGACGGTGCTCGGGCAGATGTACCACGACTACTGCGCGGCGGGTAGCTAGGTGGCCGGCGGCGCGAACGCGCACATGATTGTCGCGTCGGGCCCGTAGCCTTCGCGGATCCAGCCGAGCGCCTCCATCTGCGCGCGGATGGTCGTGCTCGTCGTGTAGCGGTGGTTCGCGTCCGCACGGCGGTTGAACACGCGGTACACGGGCACGGTGTCGAGCAGGCACGCGCCCGTGAGCTCGTTCGGCAGGATCACCTGGAACACGTTGCCGCCCTCGGCCTGCCATTGGCCGCCGTAGTCGCGGTTGACGCGGTAGCACTCGGCCGGGCTCGCCGAGTAGAAGTGCGAGTCGAGACCCGCCGAAGGCAAGCCGTAGTAGCGACACACCGGATGCACCGGCGACGCGTCGTAGCTTCCCGGCGCATGCACGAAAAACCGCTCGCCCGTGCGCGCCCAGCCGGTGAAGAAGCCGCTGTCGAGGCCCGCGATCTCGGGCGGGTCCGCCGACAGGAAGTAATGGTCGAAGCCCGCGTGATAGAACTCGACCGCCTCGACCAGCGCGACCGGCGGCGTGAGCGCGACGCGCTCGAGCGAGCCGCCGACGATCACGCGCACCGACCCGCAGTTCAGGCATTCGAGCATGCTGCTCACGCTCGTCGCCCCGAGGTCGAGCGGCACGATCGGCCCCGCCGCCGAGAACAGCGACGTGCTGGTGAGCCTGAGCTGGCGCTCCTGCACGCCCCCCGGGTGCGGATGGCCGGCCTCGACCGACGAGAACACCACCGCGGCGTAGGACCCGTACACCGAGTTGTACGGCGCGTAGAGCGCGATCGAGTCGCCCGGCATGTAGGCGAACGGCAGCAGCACTTCGCCGCGCAGCACCGAGATGTTCCACGATACGACGGTGTCGCCGACGTCGTCGTAGGTGAACGTGCCCTGCGCCATCGTCCCGTCCTCGAACGCGACGCCGGACAGCCGCCAGTGGATCAGCGCCGCGCTCGCGTCGAGCGCGATCGCGCAAGCAAGCGCCGCAACGGCGCATTTCGCTGCACTCACGGTCGTCATCGATGCGTCCTCGGCTCCGATGTCGGAGGAGTCACGCTACGCCCGCGCTCGTCAACCGTCCAGCCGGACCGCCGGGCCGACGGGACTATCATGGACGCCTCACCAGCAGGAGTGCCCCATGACCCAACGCAGCGTCGTCATCCTATCCGGCGTCAGGACCCCCATCGGCAGCTACGGCGGCAGCCTCAAGGACATTCCGCCCAGCGAGCTCGGCGCGAAGGTCGTGCGCGAGGCCGTCGCACGCGCGAAGGTCGACCCCGCGGAGATCGGCCAGTGCGTGATCGGCAGCGTGATTCACACCGAGGCGAAGGACATGTACATCTCGCGCGTGGTCGCGGTCAACGGCGGGTTGCCGCACGGTTCCGGCGCGTTCACCGTGAATCGACTGTGCGGCAGCGGCATGCAGGCGATCGTGTCGGCGGCGCAGACGATCCTGCTCGGCGACACCGACGCGGCGATCGGCGGTGGCACCGAGAGCATGAGCCGCGCGGTCTACGCGAACCTCACGCAACGTTGGGGCGCGCGCATGGGCGACAACAAGACGGTCGACATGATGGTCGGCGCGCTGACCGATCCGTTCGACACGATCCACATGGGCATCACCGCC